>JABDQX010000107.1 GCA_013042035.1 Gammaproteobacteria bacterium | reverse complement strand
CCCCATACACCGTCATCGGATACGTACAGATTTTCCCGTTCCCGTACCCCCAGGATCACGGAAGGCATCACGGCCTTTTCGGTACCAGCAAACACAATGGCATATTCCGCAGCGGCGGCCTGGAACTCCGCGGCCACCAATGGCACTGAATTGACGTGACGCGCGAAGTCATAGTTTCTACCGGTTTTCACCGACCAATCATTGTGACGTTGCTTGGATATGGGCACTGCCCGCTCGTAGATAAGTAATTGTGTTGTCATTCGTTTTGCACCTTTCGGGATGTACTAAGACCGCGAAAAGTAAAGCGAGATATTCTTATGGTATTACAGTTGGATACAGCGCCAACAAACAATCTTGCTTCACTTTTTGCGTTATTAATATATCCATTGTAGGGGAAAATTGTGGAAAATCGGCTGTTTTTAGTCTATTCAAAAGCACGAAATGTCTTTGGTGATTCAATTCAATCTTCGAAAGGAAAAGCATCGTCCGTGACATAGCCATTCAAATATCCGCTTTCGATATGCATTATAATTTTGCGAGGCAAGATCCTCCAAAAGCCGATAACTGACCGGCACCAGAAACAGCGTCAGCAGGGTAGCATATAACACTCCGAAGCCCAGGGATACCGCCATGGGGATGAGAAACTGGGCCTGCGTGCTCTGGTCGAAAATCAGCGGCATAAGACCAGCGAAGGTAGTAAGGGAAGTGAGCAGTATGGGACGAAAACGGGCCACCCCGGCCATGGTCACGGCCTCGGCTGTTACGACCCCCTCGCGTCGCCGTCGGTTGATGTAGTCCACCAACACCAGGGAGTCATTGACCACCACGCCGATCAGGGCCAGAAGCCCCCAAACGCTCATGATACTGAGGTTTATACCCATGATCATGTGTCCGAGCAGGGCGCCGACCACGCTAAATGGAATGATGCCCATGACAATCAGGGGCTGCGCATAGGAACGGAACGGAATGGCCAGCAAGGCATAAATAACGAACAGCACCAAAGCGATGCCCATCGTCAGGCTGGAGAAGGATTCCTGCTGTTCGCGCAACTCCCCTTCCAGTGTGTAGCGCACACTGGGCCAGCGTTGCCGCAGTTGGTTCAGAAAGGGATCGAGATCCCGGGTAATCTGATTAATATTCGTTTCTTCTTTGTTGATATCGGCGGTCACGTTGACCGCGCGGTGACGATCGACGCGGCGAATGGTGGAAAACCCGGCGCCAGTGGTGACATCGGCCACGGCGGTAAACGGCACTTCGACACCGGACGGGGTTCGGATGCGCATCAGGGAAAGACTGGTATCGGAACGGCGTTCACTCAGGGGATAACGAACCATCACGCGCACATCATTCCGCCCCCGCTGAATGCGCTGGGCCTCGGCGCCGAAGAACGCCTGACGCACCTGTTTACCCAGATCCGATACTGACACGTTCAGCAGTTCGGCCTCGGGACGCAGGGTGAGCTTGATCTCTTCCCTGCCGGCATCGAAGCTGTCCCGGATATCGAATACCCCGGAATACTCCGACAGGCGCGCCTTTAGAGCCTCTGCCGCCGCCGTAAGATCTTCGAGATTATCTCCCATGAGCTGGATATCGATGGGGTCGCCGGTTCGTCCGATCTCGGCGCGAAAGCCGATCTCCCGCGCGCCGGGTATTTCACCGATAGCCTGCCGCCACTGGCGAACAAGCTCCGAGGTGGTAATGTTGACGGTGCGTTCCTCCGGCGGAACCAGTTCCAGGGTTACCTGCCCCTTGTGGGAACCACCACCCGTGGCGCTTCCCATAAATCCGAGTGAAGAGCCCCAACCAATCTGAAACAGGATATTGCGCACGACGCTCCGACCGGTATCCGGATCCCGATATTTATCCCGCAGGTGACGGGCCTGTTCCAGGATATGCGTCACGTGCCCGATGGTAACCTCGACGGCGGTACCCGTAGGCATTATCAAGGTTGCCCGGGCAACTTCGCTTTGCACCCGAGGGAAAAACACGAAGCCGTAGCGTCCGCTAAAGACGAAACTAAGCAGGAAAAACGAAACGCCAACGAACAGGGCCAGCGTCAGAAGCCGGCGATTCAGGGCGCGGATCAGGAGCGGCCGATAGAATCGTTCGATACCCCGCTCCAGACCATCGGCAATCCGGCGCTGCGTCCTGGCCAACGCATTTTTCGATCTGGCACCCCCCATCCGGGTGTGGCTAAGATGCGCCGGCAGGATCAGTTTGGATTCGATCAGGGAAAACAGCAGGACAGGGATCACCACCATGGCTATCGAAGCAAATATGGCACCACGGCGTCCCTCGACGAACAGCAGCGGAGTGAAGGCGGCAGCGGTGGTCAGGACACCGAAGGTAACGGGAACCGCCACCTCCCGAGTGCCGCGAATGGCTGCCATAACCGGGTCTTCACCGCGTTTGAGGTGGGTATGGATATTTTCTCCGGTGACGATGGCATCGTCCACGACGATGCCGAGCACCAAAATAAAACCGAATACGCTGATGATATTGATGGTAACGCCAAGCTCCGGCATCAGAACCAGAGCCCCCATAAAACTGATTGGGATACCCACACAGACCCACACCGCAACCGAGAGACGCAAAAACAGGGTAAGGAGCAAGAAGATCAGAATACCGCCCTGGATAGCGCTGTTTATCAGGCTGTTGAGCCTGAGTTTGATAATCCGGGAACGATCCCGCCAATAATCGATGACAACGCCAGGCGGCATGGTCTGTTTGAGGGTATCGATATGGGCGCGCACATTGCGCGCCAGTTCTATGGCGCTTTGATTACCGGTGCGGTAGACCTCCAGCAAGACAGCAGTTTTACCGTTAAACTCGGCATACAGCAGATCTTCCTCGAAGCCATCCCTGATATCGGCGATATCGGCCAGGGTAAGGTGAGTGCCATCGGTGCGGGTCATGACGACGATCCGCGAGAAATCCTCCCCGGTGTAGGCCTGTCCCTTGGTGCGAAGCAGGATCTCGCCCCGACGGGTTTTCAGGGAGCCGGCCGGATAATCCTTGGAGGAATCCCGCACCGCGCCGACGATATCATCGAAACCGAGTCCGAATCGCTCCAGGGTGTGCTGACTGACTTCTATGGCGATTTCAAAAGGACGCACCCCCACCAAATCCACCTGGGTAATGCCCGGAAGCGACAACAGATCATCCCGAACCCGCTCTCCCAATACCCGCAGCCGGTGCTCCGAAAGGTCCGCGGAGAGCGCCACGCTGATCAACTCACGGCGGCGCTGCAACACTTCATAAACGGGCCGCTCGGCCTCGACAGGAAAGGTATTGATAGCATCAACGCGGTTTTTGATATCATCCAGCACGGCGCGCGGATCGTAACCGTCCGCTATCTCCACGCGCAGCCGAGCACTGCCCTCGCCGGCGGTGGAAATAACCTTATCGATACCCATAAGGTCCGAGATCGCCTCCTCGATGCGCACCACGATACCCTCCTCCACCTCCACGGGCGTGGCGCCCCGGTGGGTCATGGATATGGTCACCACATCGAGATCGATATCGGGAAAGACCTCCAGGGGGATCCGCATGGCAAGCGCCTGGATACCTAGGGCCAGGATCAGCACCATCAGCAGGTTGGCGGCGACGCCATTTCTGGCAAACCATTCAATCATCGCCGCACTATCCCTGCAATTTTTCTCATTCGCAATTTCGTCATCATTCCGACTGCAAAAACACCAACCGCTCAAGGTATAACATAAAATTGACTCGCAAGTGAGCCCCGGTTCACATCCGTTACCAAGAGCGTGCCGCGTCCTGTGCTATGATTTCGCGTTATGAATAACAATACACAAACATGGGAAATCCCCCTGGCGACGCTGGAAGATACCGCGTTTGTCGCGGCCATTGAGGCGGCATTTGCCGATATCTACCGGACGTGGTTCACTCAGGAAGACATGATGGTCAACCATGATCTCCCTATCCTCGTGCGTGCCTTGCGACGCGTTGAGCCCTGGCGCGTATTCCTGTTGCTCACCCCGTGGATGCTGGCGAGGGTCTACATGCCGGTCCAGGCGCCACCTGTCGCCATCCCGGCGGGTTGGCGGGCAACGGAGCAGTCGAACAAGCCCTACACGGTAATAGGCCCCGGTATTCAGGTACAGGTCAAGAAAACCACCGAGAAGGCCCATGTCAATTATCACCCGGCGATCGGTCATTACCTCGTACAGCCGCTGATCCAGTCCATGGAAGATTTCACCTCCCCGAACGACGCCTACGAAGCCTGGAACAACGTCATCCGGATTCGCACCGAAAACATCAAAAAACTCAATCGCCGTTGCCATTGGCAAGAAGACATCTCCCGGCGTGAATTTTTCCATCGCCCATCCCGGGAGACATGAGGCCAGCGGACTTCGGCGGTTTTATCCGCGCCCTTGCCGCCAGCCGTGGCCGCAACCTCGCAGACGCCCCGGATTTGGACTACGAGAACCTGGAGAGTGCCCAGGGCTGATATAGAAGAATGACCACCACAGAGGACACAGAGTTAAGAACAGAGAAAAAGGTACTACCTACCGTACCCCGAGTTTACGCCAGCTTCCATGTATTTCTACCATCCCTGGCGCTGGATCCCGTTCCCGCTTTCGCGAGAATGACGTATCCCTGCCGGAATGACGGGGGGCGGTAATTCAGGAAAAGCGACCAGTTCAAATCACGCCAATCCCCCGTCATCCCGCCAGGGATTGGCGGGACCCAGTTGCCAGGGACGGCAGAGAAAGAGGGAGCAGGTATTTTCTTTGGCCTCTTTACCCTCTCTTCTTCACTCTGTGTTCTCTGTGCCCTCTGTGGTGGTCATTCCTCCATCAGGCACCACCATTGCCGTCGTCATCGTGCTCGTCAAACACTCGCCATCATCCCATCCACCCGCTGTAATCCCCTCGGCAGCTTTCTGCCCCGCCGTCCCCGCGCCATGTGGTACAGGGCCAGATCGGCGGCCTTCAGCGTGAAGTGCCGCTTACCTGCATAAATGATCAAATCGGCACCCTGGGGGACGATCGTGACCGCCACCACGTATTCCTGGCGTGATTTGAGTTTCGCGGCTGGGATCTGCATGATCTTGACGCCCTTGCCCTTGCGAAGCCGGGGCAATTCGGCAAGATCGTGCACAATGAGGTAGCCCTGGGAAGTGACGGCGGCGACGGTGGCGTCGCTTGCATCGGGAATGATGGCTGGCGACAGAACCCGCGCGCCCTCGGGTATCGACAGCACCACCTTGCCCGCCTTGTTCTTGGTATGGAGATCCCCCAGTTCGGTGACAAAACCGTAGCCCGCGTCCGTTCCCATGAGATACAGTATTTCCGGGTCTCCCAGCATGACGCCGCAAAACAGTGCGCCCTCCGGGGGCGGGACGCGCCCGGACAGGGGTTCACCCTGCCCCCGGGCCGAGGGCAGGGTGTGGGCGGGCAGCGAATAGGCCCGGCCCGTGGAATCGAGGAATACCGCTGTCTGTGTGCTCCGGCCTTTCGCGGCGGCCTGGAATTCGTCCCCGGCGCGATAGTTGAGGGTTCTGACGTCGATGTCATGCCCCTTGGCGGCCCGTATCCAACCCCGTGCCGACAGCACCACCGTCACGGGTTCGGAGGGTATCAGGACATTCTGGTCCATGGCCTGCGCCCGGTCCCGCGCCACCAGGGGCGAGCGGCGCGCATCGCCGTATTTTTCGGCATCGGCCAGGATTTCATCCCGGATCAACGCCCGAATGCGTTCGCGGGAGGCAAGCGTCGCCTCCAGTTTCTTGCGCTCGGCGTCCAGCTCTGCCTGTTCGCCACGGATGCGCATCTCCTCCAGCCGCGCCAGATGCCGTAGTTTGGTCTCCAGAATAGCCTCGGCCTGGATATCGGTCAGTTCGAAACGCGCCATCAGTACCGGTTTCGGTTTGTCTTCCTCCCGGATGATTCTGATCACCTCGTCGAGGTTGAGATAGGCCACCAGCAACCCGGCCAGGATATGCAGGCGGGCAAGGATCTTCTCCAGGCGATGTGTCAAGCGCCGGCGTACGGTTTCTTCCCGGTAATTCAGCCACTCGACCAGGATGGTGCGCAGATCCTTGATCTGGGGCCGCCCGTCCGTGCCGATCATGTTCATATTGACACGGTGGCTGCGTTCCAGATCGGTGGTGGCAAACAGATGCGTCATCAACTGTTCCACATCCACCCGGTTGGAGCGGGTGATGATGACGATCCGGACCGGGTTCTCGTGGGTGGATTCGTCCCGCAGATCCTCGATCATGGGCAGCTTTCTGGCGTTCATCTG
Source organism: Gammaproteobacteria bacterium (assembly GCA_013042035.1). Lineage (GTDB taxonomy): Bacteria > Pseudomonadota > Gammaproteobacteria > HK1 > HK1 > JABDQX01. Next base: position 10,274 of record JABDQX010000107.1, on the reverse strand, counting down.
GGCCGCGATCTGCTCCTGGATACGGCCGCCGGAGACCTGATAGGGCAAGGCGGTGATAATGATGGCGCCGTTATCGTGCTCATGGCGAGCCCGCAGCCGCACGCTGCCGTTGCCGGTCCGGTAGATCTGTCGGAGTTCCTCGGGGGAGGTGATGATCTCGGCCTCGGTGGGGAAATCCGGGCCCGGTATATGCCGACAGAGCGCATCCACGTCCGCGTCCGGATCGGCCAGCAAATGGATACAGGCATTGGCCACCTCGCGCAGATTATGGGGCGGGATGTCGGTGGCCATCCCCACGGCGATCCCAGATGCGCCGTTCAAAAGCACATGGGGCAAACGCGCCGGAAAGAGCGCCGGTTCGCTCAGGGTGCCATCGAAATTCGGCACCCAGTCCACGGTGCCCTGGCCGAGTTCGGCCAGCAGCACGGCGGCGATGGAGCGAAGCTTTGCCTCCGTGTAGCGCATGGCGGCGAAGGATTTGGGATCGTCCGGGGATCCCCAGTTTCCCTGACCGTCGATGAGCGGATAGCGAAAGGCGAAATCCTGGGCCATCAACACCATGGCCTCGTAACAGGCGCTGTCGCCATGGGGGTGGAATTTACCCAGCACATCCCCCACGGTGCGCGCCGATTTCTTGTACTTGGCCCCCGCCGAGAGTCCCAGCTCCGACATGGCGTAGATGATGCGCCGCTGCACCGGTTTCATGCCGTCCGCGATGTGCGGCAGCGCCCGGTCCAGAATCACATACATGGAGTAATTCAGGTAGGCCTTTTCCGCGAAGATCCGCAGCGGTTGATGTTCGATGGTGCCGTTTTGGGAGATCACCCCATGGCCTGCCCTGCCTGACGGGGCAGAGGGTGTTTTCTTGCGCGCGGCGGTGTGTTTTGTAGGGGTGGTCATCTTATTGGCAAAACTATTGGCGAAACCCGAATTCCAGGGTAAAAAACCGTGGACCGAAACCTGCGAGCGGTTCACGAAGCCTGGCCAGTTCCGACTCGGGGCCATGAACCTCCAGACGCGTGATCTCGGCGATCGTCAGCGCTTCTTTGAGCAACTCGCCCACATTATCGAGGTGCGCCAGCAGTGCCTCGGCATCCTGGTAGCCTTCCCGGCAGTGGGCGGCGTTTCCGTCGAAGCTGAAACCATAATAAAGACAGCCGGTTTCTTGTTGGGCTTTTTCGACGAACCGCAGGCAAAGCGCCTTAAAGGCGACGAGATTTTCCGAGGGAATGTGGAAATAAGGCACGATGGTGCAGGCGTTATCTTGAAGGGACATTTTGTTGACCTCTTGGTTTTTTTACACGTTATGTCGAAGCGGTCTTCGCCAGATTCAGCCGCGCGGCCTGAAACTGCAATCGCTTATCCCGTGTCCATAACCGGCAGGCTTTGGTTTGAGCCGTGGCTGTCAACAGATGGGCATCAATCCAACCGATGCCCGTGTTAAACAGCATGTTGCGTTCAATAAAGTCCATCACCGCGCTATTGGATATCGTTTCAATCAAAGGAACCTCATGTAATCCAGCCAGTACGCGCCGACGATTGTGCAAACTGCCGCAGGCCAGCTCTCCGATGATGAAAGGATGGATAAGGACCGTATCGTTATCCAACAATCGGATCAGTTCTTCATTCTGCTGGTGCAAATGATCCACCCAAATGGACGTATCCACCAGAATCATAGTGATGATTTCTCCCGTCGGCGTGGCGGCGCTACAAGATCCGGCTCGGTTCCGCCTAATTCCGCGATTGTGTACCGTTTTTGTGTTCCCATACTTTTTGGTGAGAAAACCTTTTCCTGGCGCCTTTGCTTCAAAAACATAGTAAAGTCGAGCACTTCCTCGGCGGATTCTATTGGTAACTCATGCAACTGCCGGATAATCTGTTCTCCGATTTCGATAATGTTCACGCTTTATGCCCCTTCGAGTGGTCCATGAATCGTTTTGCTCCTATAATTTCGCGCGGGGAAACAAACACGGAATTATAGGAGCAAAACAATTGCCGGACTATCTCTATCTCCGCGAGCCCACCGGTTTGTGATTATTGATCCATGACCATCAACCTGCTCGCCATTGTACTGGGATTCGTTCTGCTGGTGTGGGGCGCCGAAAGGCTCGTGGCCGGTGCCTCGGCGCTCGCCGCCAATCTTGGCGTACCCTCGCTGATTATCGGGCTGACCATCGTCGGCATCGGCACCTCCGCGCCGGAGATTCTGGTTTCCGGCATAGCCGCCTGGCAAGGTAATCCCCATGTGGCGATTGGCAATGCCATTGGTTCGAACATCACCAATATCGGTCTGGTGGTGGGCCTGACCGCGCTGATTATCCCGCTTGTCGTGGATTCGGCAACCCTGCGAAAGGAATTTCGCATGATGTTCGCGGTTTTCTTCCTGGCGGTTTTTTTGTTGTGGGATGGCGAGCTATCGCGCACCGATGGGGTGATCCTCATCGGCGGTTTCGTTTTGTTGATAGGGAAGATGGTGTACACAGGGCTAACGGCAAAACGCACCGATCCCATGAGCGAGGAATTCGATGGGGCGATCCCGGCGCTTGCAACGCTGCCCGCCCTGCTTTGGTTATTCGTAGGTCTTGTCGCCGTACTTCTGGGGGCGCGCGCCGTGGTGTGGGGAGCTGTCAACGTGGCCCAGGCGCTGGGCGTCAGTGATCTGATTATCGGCCTTACCGTCATTGCGATCGGCACGAGCCTGCCGGAGCTTGGCGCCTCGCTGATGGGTGCGTATAAGAAGGAACCGGATATTGCCATCGGCAACATAATCGGCTCCAATATGTTCAATCTCCTGATAGTCATGGGATTGCCGGGGATCATCGCGCCCGGATCGGTTCCGGCGGACGTGCTGTATCGGGACTTGCCCGTCATGCTGGTTTTGAGTGTCGCCTTGGTGATTGTGGGCTATGGGTTCCACAAGCCTGCCCGTATTAATCGATGGGAGGGGGCCGCGCTGCTGATGATCTTCTGCGGCTATCAGGGTGCGCTGTATTTATATGTCAACTAAGCTGTACGCAAAACTCATCTTGCACTCCCTAGCGGCGTTAGAATCTGTAAACAATTGGCGTTCAAAATGCTCATTTATTCCGTATGAACTCCGCTTTTTCACTCATTTTTGCCTTACTATGAAGCACAATCTGAATTTTGCATTTACCTCAACTGGTTTTTTTACTGGATAATCCATCCGCCAAATGCCTTCAACCTCATTGCACCCCGGTATCGATGATGCATTGGTAGCCCTTGGGGTCGCCGTGATCGAAACTGAGGCCCAGGCCCTACGGGCATTGATTCCCCGGGTCGATCATACGTTTGTCGAAGCGTGCCGCCATATGCTGGCCTGCGAGGGCCGTATCGTCGTCATCGGAATGGGTAAATCCGGTCATATCGGAAAAAAGATCGCCGCCACCTTCGCAAGCACCGGTACCCCCGCGTTTTTTGTACATCCCGGCGAGGCGGCCCACGGGGATCTCGGTATGTTGACCGGCACGGATGTCGTGCTTGCCCTGTCGAATTCGGGGGAAACAGAGGAAATTCTCGATATCCTTCCCGTCATCAAGCGTCTCGACATTCCATTGATTATTCTGACGGGCAGTCCGTTGTCCCACATTGCGCGATTTGCCGATGTCATCATTGATGTCGGCGTCGAGAAAGAGGCCTGCCCCCTTGGGTTGGCCCCAACGGCCAGCACCACCGCGGCACTCGTCATGGGGGATGCGCTGGCAATTGCGCTGCTGGACGCGCGCGGCTTTAGTGCCCAGGATTTTGCCAGGGCCCACCCGAAGGGACGCCTGGGTCGGCGGTTGCTCCTCAGATTGGCCGACATTATGCACACCGGCCGGGCAATGCCCCGGGTTACAACGGACACCGTCGTGGGCGACGTACTCATGGAGATGACACGTACCCAACTGGGAACCGCCGTGGTGGTGGACGCGGACGATCGTGTGCTCGGTATCTTTACCGATGGGGATCTTCGCCGGGCGCTGGATCAGGAAGTGAACATACGAAGCGCCCGCATCGGCGGATTGATGACCAGGGATTGCATAACCGTTCCGGCCGATATGTTGGCCGTGGAAGGGCTCGTCCTGATGCAAACCCATAAGATCAATGCATTGGTTGTTGTCGATGACGGGGAACATCTGGCGGGAATCTTGAATATGCATGATCTGCTACGGGCCGGTGTCGTTTAAAAACCTTGAAGCCACAACCGGACCCTTTAACAAACAGGCTCTAAAAACCTTGAAGCCGCAACCGGACCCTTATAACAAAACAGGTTCTAAAAACCTTGAAGCCGTAACCGGAGATAGCGTTCACGATCAACACATCGGTTCCCCTTTGGTGTGCTTTCGTACTACTATCCCTCGATTTCCCGGGTAAAGATTGACAGTGAAAAATGAAATCATCGATATCGCGCCCCGTGAAGCGCAATTATACGTGGAAGCCCAGTTTCCGGACCGTGACATCATGGCGCGGGCCGCGAACATCAAGATCGTCATATTCGATGTGGACGGTGTATTGACCGACGGCAGTCTCTATTTCGATGGCGGCGGCAACGAATATAAGGCATTTTATGCACGCGATGGCCACGGCATGAAGATGTTGATGCAAAGTGGCGTCGAGATTGGGGTTATCACCGGACGGGATTCACCGGTCGTGACAAGGCGTATGACGGAGCTTGGCATTACCTACGTCTACCAGGGGTCTCTCGATAAACGTCTGGCCTTCGATGCGTTGCTGGAACAATTGGGTGTGGGGGAAATGGAGGCCGCTTATGTTGGGGATGATATCGTGGATCTCCCGGTGATGCGCCGCGCGCACCTTGCCGTTGCCGTTGCCGATGCGCATCCGTTGGTGATCCAACATGCACACTGGCGCACCCCCAATACCGGAGGGCGGGGCGCCGCCCGTGATGTCTGTGAGTTGATTATGTCGGCCCAGGGTACCCTCGCATCGCAACTTGGGATATTTTTTGGATGATCAAACGGTGGATCCTGCCGGTTGCGTTGCTCATGCTGTTGATCGGCAGTACCTGGTTTATCGAGAAGCTCGGTCTGAATACGGCGGATCAAAACAACGAGGTGATGCAGCAGAAGCCGGATTATTTCATTGAGGATTTCACCACCACGGTCATGGATGAAAGGGGATTGCTAAAACGGCGCCTTCATGCCAAGCGTATGGTACATTATTCGGCTGTTGGCGCCAGCGAGTTGGAAGAGCCATACCTGGTATTCTTTGCCATGAGATCTCCCGATGGAACCCAGGGAACAACCTCGGCTAAAAACCCTTTCCGGGTACATCCGATCTGGCATGTAAAATCAGAAGAAGGCCGGGTTCTGGCCAATGGGGAGACTATCTTCCTGATGGGCAAGGTACACATGTGGAAAAATGACGATACAGGCACAATGGAACTCGATATACGCACTCGCAACCTGAAGATTCTGCCTGATTCGAACTACGGTGAGACAAACGAGGCAACCGTCATCAGCACCGTCACCAGCGAAACCAGCGGTGTTGGTATGCGCGCCCACATCAAACCGGGCCGCATGGAGTTATTGTCCCAGGTTCAGACAACCTACAAAGAAGTAAGGCACAATGAGTGATTCCCCGCGTTACCCAACAAGTTCCTTATTGGCGAGCGCATTGGTATGTGGATTGCTACTTGCTCCGAGTACGCATGCCCTATCCACGGATAGAGACCAACCGATACACGTGGAAGCCGATTGGGCCGAAGCGGATGATGCGCGCCGGACCACGGTCTACAAGGGCGCGGTAGTCATTACCCAGGGAAGTCTGCGTATCAATGGGGATACGGTAACCCTATACTATGACAATGACCATAAGCTGATTAAGGCCGAAATCAAGGGACGTCCCGCACAGTTTCGGCAGCGCCCCGATAAGAAGGCAAAAGAGCAGCGCGCCAAGGCCAATAAAATGGAATACTTTGCCGATCGCGATCTGATTGTCCTGCTCGGCGATGCGCATTCGTGGCAGGGAAAGCGGCGGATCAGCGCTGATCGAATCGAATTCGATACAAAAAAAAGCCGTATCAGAGCCCAGAATTCATCCACCGGCAAAAAAACCGACACATCCAAGAAACCACGGGTTCGAATTGTCGTCCCGGCAAAGAAATAATCTCGTAGTCCTGAGTGCCGACATTCCGCACGTCCTTTTCCGTTTTCAGGAATTACCGGACAAAGTGGTCAAAAATTACTCAATCAGATCGCCGGGGTACGAATTTTCTACCATGTCGGAGCCACCGGCATCCGGGGCAACCAGAGACACAATGAAAAAATGGGAAAACACCCTCGTAGCCAGCAAATTTATCGCATGTTTTTACTATAAATCCTGAAAATCAGGAAGGACATGCGGAATGTCGGTGAGTGCTTAATAACGGGTTTTGAAAACTGAATAAATCCAGCTCGTTCAAGGTATACGTACCGGTGCTACAGCGCCAAACACAAAAAAGAGACCACCCCAAGCTTTTCCCGGCATGAGCACCACGTTTCTATCAACAACCATTCGCTCCGCGAAGCGGCGCCACATAATTTTACGAAGTAAAATTATTCAATGAGCATCCTTTCAGCCCGACATCTTGTCAAACGTTATCAGTCACGGACTGTCGTCAATAACGTAACTATCACTGTACAAAGTAGCGAGATCGTGGGAATTCTCGGACCAAACGGCGCGGGAAAAACCACAAGCTTTTATATGCTCCTCGGCATGATCCCCATTGATGGGGGGTCCGTGCATCTGAATCGCCGGGACATGACCCATTATCCCATGCATGTGCGCGCCCGCATGGGGCTTGGCTACCTGCCACAGGAACCTTCCATATTCCGTAAACTCTCCGTGGCCAATAATATACTGGCGATCCTGGAGACTCGGTCCGAGCTCAACGAAATGCAACAGCAACGACGACTCGAAAGTCTGCTGCAGGAATTGAATATCACGCATATACGGCATCGAAATGGCGAGAGCCTCTCGGGCGGCGAACGGCGCCGGGTGGAGATTGCCAGGGCATTGGCCGCGGAACCGCGCTTCATCCTCTTCGACGAACCCTTCGCGGGTGTCGATCCCCTCTCTATCCTGGATATCCAACGTATCATTCGGCATCTACGCGAACGCGGCATCGGCGTTTTGATCACGGACCACAACGTACGCGAAACACTGGGGATCTGTGACCGTTCCTATATTGTCAGCGAGGGTCGCATCATCGCGGAGGGCCGACCGGCCGAGATCCTCCAAAACCCCGAGGTTCGCCAGGTTTATCTCGGCGAGGAATTTCGTTTGTAATTCCGTCCGTTCTGAATACAAAACAGCCCCCCCCTTATGAAACAGTCTCTGGAGTTGCGCGTTGGTCAACAGCTCACGATGACACCGCAGCTTCAGCAGTCGATTCGATTGCTGCAATTGTCCACGCTCGAATTACAAGTGGAGGTGCAACAGGCTCTGGAGTCCAACCTGATGCTCGATTCGGAGGACGAGGCAGCGAATCATCCCGACAGATCGGACGAAAAGGAAGAAGATGCCATGGAGCCCGACATACAGCCCGTTGACATCCCAAGAGAGTTACCGGTCGATAGCGCATGGGAAGACATCTACGGCGATGGCGTGTATGGCCCGAGCATGGATCGGCGTTCCGAATTCGACATCAATTCCAGGGATATCGATATCCTGGACAATGGGCATGAAAGTCTCCATGAATACCTGTACCGGCAAATGGAACTGTGCCGTTTCAGCGATACCGACAAACTCATCGCCATTGCGATTATCGATGCCATCGATGACAACGGCTACCTCCGAACCGATATAGGGGATATCGGCTGGAGCCTTTCCGTGGCATACGGCATTCCCGACGGTGATTTGGAAATCGGACTCGATGAAATAGAATCCGTCTTGCACCGGATCCAGAGCTTCGATCCGACCGGCGTCGGCGCATGCGATCTTCGTGAGTGCCTGCTACTACAACTGCGGGCGCTCGACCGGGCAACGCCTTGGCGCGACCGGGCAATGGCGCTTGTACAAAATCATTTGGCGCTATTGGGAAAAAGAGATTACGGTCGACTGATGCGATCCCTTGGGATCGATCAAGAGCCGCTGCAACAGATCATCACGCTCATTCAATCCCTAAATCCGCGCCCCGGCGCCCAGATTAGCGCCATGCCCACCCCCTACGTCATCCCCGATGTCTTTGTCAAAATGGCAAATGACAGATGGCAGGTCAACCTCAATCCCGACACGGTACCGCGAATACGCATCAACCCCTATTACGCGGGACTGGTTCAACGAGCCAATACCAGCGCCGAGAACATGACGCTCAAGACCCATTTGCAAGAGGCACGCTGGTTCCTGAAAGGTTTGCGGGATCGCAGCAGTACGTTACTGAAGGTCGCAACCTGCATCGTCGAGCGCCAACGCGCCTTCCTCGAATACGGAGAGGAAGCCATAGAACCCATGGTGACCCAGGACATTGCCGATGCGCTGGGCATGCATGCGTCCACCATCTCGCGGGTCACCACCCGAAAATACATGCACACCCCCCGTGGCATCTACGAATTCAAATACCTGTTCTCGAGTCACGTCAACACCCATGCCGGCGACAAAACATCCTCCATCGCCGTGCGTGCCTTGCTCAAAAAGCTTATCGCCGCTGAAAACGTACGAAAACCCATAAGCGATGCAAAACTCGCCGAATGCCTCTCCGAACAAGGTATCGAGGTGGCCCGCAGAACCGTCGCCAAATACCGTGAGGCACTGGGGATACCCGCTTCCACGGAAAGAAGGCGGCTGTAAGAACGCCAGGGTCCACTATAGTGCTCAAGAATAACAGCCCAGCGTTATTCTCTGTCTCCCTCCATAATCGTGCCCGGTTGTTACTTCACGGTAACCCAGCCCCTGGAAAAGCGCGCGTACCCGCTCGCCCTGATCGTAACCGTGCTCCAGCATGAGCCAGCCCCCGGGTTGCAAGTGCGCACCAGCCCCCCGGGCGATATCACCAATGGCATCCAACCCGTCCGGACCGCCGGTCAGGGCCGAGGTGGGCTCGAAACGGACATCTCCCTGGGATAGATGCGGATCGCCTACCGCCACGTAGGGTGGGTTGGAGACGATGATGTCAAAAACCTCGTCGGCCACCAGGGCATCGAACCAACGCCCCAGCCGAAATACCACGTTTTCCATCCTGTATTCCTCGGCATTTAGTCTTGCCACTTCCAGCGCCGCCGCCGAGATATCCGTTGCGGTAATCCGGCACTCCGGGCGTTCACGGGCAAGCGCCAATGCCACGGCGCCCGAACCGGTCCCGAGATCCGCAATGCGCCATTTCGCCGCCTTCGGAATGACGGCCAGCACCGCCTCCACCAGGCATTCGGTCTCCGGGCGGGGGATCAAAACATCCTGTGTCACCAACAGATCCAGAGACCAGAACGCGCGGCGTCCGATGAGGTAGGCGACAGGCCAGCCCGAGGCGCGCAGGTCTATCAGATGTTGGAATCGTTCGTGTTCCGAGGTTGTCGGAGTGTGATCTTCCCACACGTAGGGCCAGTGTCGGGGTTTGTCCAGCACATGTCCGAGCAGGATCTCGGCATCGATCCGCGCGCTGGGGCCGTGGGGGGCGAGGGTGCGGATGGCTCGGTCGAGCACGGTTTTAAGGGTTGGGGGAGCGTGATCCAAAGTGCCTTTATCGCCCCGCGTGGAATACGGCGCGCATAAATCCTATCTCTATATTTGAATGTACATGAGGCACACCTATTCCACCCTACAGGACTACGGAAAAAACGTAACGGAATGCGCCAACAGCCAAACACCATGGACCGAAATATTCGCAACCTCTAACTTCGCTCCCAAGCTGGTGCTTGGTAACAAATGGAGTGCTCACCAGGTAAATCCATCGGAGATCGTTTGGGCGAGGGTGACGATTTTTTCTTCTTCTCTCGGGAAGGTGGCCATGTTCGGTTACTCCATGGGTAAGGTCATCTTTTCGGGGCGCGCTCCAAGGGCTTGGCATGGCGCGCGTTTTTTCGGCGCCCGGATGCCGATTTCCGGTCCGGGCCGGGATTATCCGGGATTTTAAACAGGGTATTTGTGAGCGGCAAGGGGGGAGTAATGGGCCGGTTCCGGTCTGCAATAAGGAAATCAGGCCTGCAATGGGTCAGTGCTGGCCTGCAATGCCTCAAAGTTGACCAACAATAGGTCATTGCAGGCCAACAACGGGCCGACGCAGATCAGCAATGGATTATTGTTGACCGGCAACGGGCCGAATTTGGCCGGATTCGAGG
>JABDQX010000102.1 GCA_013042035.1 Gammaproteobacteria bacterium | reverse complement strand
ACCCATATGATCGGCATCGATATTGGTCACCACCGCCATGATGGGATTTAGGTAAAGGAATGATTTATCACTTTCATCGGCTTCGGCCACCAGATAACGTCCCAGACCCAGGTGCGCGTGAGCGTTGGCACGATTCAAACGCCCACCAATCACGAAGGTCGGATCCAAGTTGGCCTCGGTAAGCAGGCTGGCAATAAGACTCGTAACCGTTGTTTTACCATGGGTACCCGCTACAGCAATACCGTAGCGGAATCGCATGAGTTCGGCCAACATCTCGGCACGTGGAATGACAGGAATATGCTGCCGACGTGCATTGACCACCTCCACATTCTCGTTACCGACCGCCGAAGAAACGACAACCACATCGGTACCGTCCACACGCTGTGAAGCGTGTCCAATACCGATGGGGATCCCGAATTTACGGAGCCTTTGGACCATTTTACCCTCAGCCTTGTCGCTGCCGCTAATTCGGTAGCCCAAGCTATGCAATACCTCGGCGATACCCCCCATGCCAGCACCGCCAATGCCCACGAAATGAATGCGCCGAACACGTCCCATCCAGTTGTTATTTGTCATGTTGTCATTGGTCATCATTAGGCTCCGCATCATTTTGACTGGCAAAATGGCATGCGCTTTCCATGCATCGCATGACGACACGCCCGGTGGCATCCGGGACAGACAGGTTTCGCGCGGCCCCGGCCATGGCCACAAGTTGTCCACGCGCCGAATGAAATACGGTAAAAAGCCTGCCAAGCTCCGCCGCCGTCAATTCCCGCTGAGGCATCAATACGCTCGCCTGCGCACCGGCAAGGAAATAGGCATTTGCCGTCTGGTGGTCATCCACGGCAAACGGGTAAGGCACCAAAATGGAGGCCACGCCAGCGGTAGCCAACTCCGTAACCGTCATAGCGCCGGAACGGGCGACAACCAGATCGGCCCATTCGTATGCTTCGGCCATATCACTAATGAACGGGAGCAATTCCACGCTGGCATTGAACTTTTCATATCGAGTGCGTGTACGCATCAGATGTTGAGTGCCCGCCTGATGGCGTACGGCCACCGAGGCAGGATCGGCCAGGGTAGAAATCGCCTCGGGAATTAGCTGGTTCAAGATTTCCGCTCCCTGGCTTCCACCCAGAACCAAAATACGCAAAGCGCCCTCTCGATGTTGCAACCGTTCCGATGGGGGCGGTAATGAGGCAATATCATCGCGCACGGGGTTTCCCGTATGTTCTACCGGGCAGCGGATAGAAGCACCGAGCACAGCCTCGAAGCTCCCCGGAAATGCCTCCATCACGCCCGTCGCCAGACGCGCCAGTAACCGATTCGTCATTCCCGGTATGGCATTTTGCTCATGGATAAGAAGTGGCCGATGTAATAACCATGCGGCCACGCCGCCGGGGCCCGAGACAAATCCCCCCATACCCAGGACCACGTGAGGACGCACCCGCAGCATCACCCAAAGGCTCTGCAAGATTGCGACCAGAATCAGCAATGGTCCCAACGCCTTGCGGGCCAGACCCTTGCCACGTAAACCACCGATATGCACAAACCGAATCGCAAACCCGGCATCCGGTACCAGTCGAGCTTCCATGCCCCGCCTCGTACCAAGCCAGGAGACGTGAACACCCTGTGTCCGCAGCGCGTTGGCGATCGCCAATGCCGGGAATACGTGTCCACCCGTACCACCTGCCATGATCAGAATTTTTGTGGGATGCTTCATGAGGAAATGCAAATCATTATCGGGAAATTAGCGGGGTAGGTTCCTAGCAAGTTGATCTATAAAACATATTAAAGCAATTCCGATAAAATCATTACACCGCCATCTTTTCATGGCGCACAAATAACATACTTTAACAATGCTTAATTAGTAATCAATTACACGACATCTTTCCTTGGCAAAAAACGAGATTCCTTTTCAACCCGCAATAGCAACCCTATCGCCACACAATTGATCAACATGCTCGATCCACCATAGCTCATCAATGGCAAGGCAAGCCCCTTGGTGGGCAACATTCCCATATTGACACCAATATTGATAAATGCCTGTAATCCGATAATCAATCCAATCCCATACGCCAAATAGGCCCCAAACGGAAATCCCCGCACCTCCGACCGACGCGCGATGAGAAAGGCGCGATAAACCAAAAAGGCAAACAGCGCAATCACAAGGATGGCCCCGGCCAAACCCAATTCTTCCGCCAGCACGGCAAACAGAAAGTCCGTGTGGGCCTCGGGCAGATAAAACAGTTTCTGGATGCTACCGCCAAGTCCGGCCCCAAGCCACTCCCCCCGGCCAATAGCAATAAGTGCCTGGGTTAACTGGAATCCACTACCGAACGGATCCGCCCATGGGTTGAGGAAGGTCGTGAGTCGCTCCAATCGGTACGGTTCCATTAAGAGAAATCCGGCCGATAACAAAGCAACAACGATGGTGCCGCCCATAAACCGCCAAAATGCAACACCGGCTAAAAATAACATGCCAAGGGCCGTGGCGAATAGCACGGCCGCAGCACCATAATCAGGTTCCAGCAGCAATAATCCTGCAATGATTGCCAGAACAAAAAGGGGATTGATGGAGCCCCGGAGCTGGGTCCGTACCTCGGTGTTACGACGCACCATATAGCCGGAAAGATAAATGATAAACAGCAGCTTTATGGGTTCGGAAGGCTGGAGATTGAAGAGACCGAACCTTATCCAGCGAGTACTGCCATTGACTTCGTGGCCGATACCCGGAATCAAAACCAGCATAAGGGAAATGACCCCAAAAAGCAGGAATATCGGGCCATTATTTTCCCACATCTTCAACGAAAAGCGCGTCATCATCCATGCCAGACACAACCCGAATACCACGTGCATGGATTGACGCACGAAATAGTGTAAAGGCGCTCCCGCTGTCGTAATGGAAGTCGAGGCAACCATGATCAAACCGATCCCAAGCAGCAACAACGTGACACCCACCAGCCACGGATCCAAGGGGTATTCGGGGCGTCCCGCTTGCTTTGCGGAAACCGCCTGAGGAGGAACAGGGGATACCATTATGGGATCTCTAAATTACCATCCGTATCTACTACAGCTCAGAATTCACCGCCGCCGTGAATATTTCTCCGCGCTCCCGATAATCACGATACATATCCCAACTTGCGCAAGCAGGTGAAAGCAACACACTGTCACCCGATTGTGCAAGGTCGCGCGCCTTACGGACAGCATCACGCATATCATCGGCATGTACCACCGGAACCACATCCCGCACCGCGTCCGCAATGCGAGGCGCATCCTGCCCAAGCAACACGACGGCACGCACGGCCTGTTGCGTGGCGTCTCCCCGAACCGCGTCCCTCAGGGGAGAAAAATCAGCGCCTTTACCATCCCCGCCGGCAATCAACACGATGCCCCCTTCGCGACCAAAGCCATGAATAGCCGCGGCGGCGGCACTGACATTGGTAGCCTTGGAGTCGTTGAACCAACGTACGCCGCCATGATCGGCCACGAGTTGACAACGATGAGGCAAACCGGAAAATTCCCTCAGTGCCTCGCGCATGGCGGACAACGATAATTCGGCTACCGTACCAAGTGCGAGTCCGGCCAGGGCATTGGCAACGTTATGCATCCCTCGTAACCTTAGTGCCGCGGTTGGCAGCAAGGGGTTCTGCCCACGGGCGAGCCAGGAACCACCTTCCCGATTTATCACGCCAAATTCATCAGCTCCGGGTTCTGCCAGAGAAAAACCAATAACAGACCTTGCGTTATTTTTGTTAGTGGTATCTTTATCGAGATAGGTACGCTCGGAATACCCTTTTGCCGTTGCCACCATGGGGTCATCCAGATTCAGCACTATTGTGCCATCTCCGGCAAGGATCCGATATTTGGCTTCGGCATAAGATGACATATCGGCATAGCGATCCATGTGATCTTCGCTGATATTCAGTATGGCAGCGGCAACGGGATTCAGGGTTGTGGTGGTCTCCAGTTGGAAACTTGAAAGCTCCAGAACGAATAAGTCTGCTGCTTTATCGTCATCTAGCAACGCCAGGGCAGGCGGTCCAAGGTTGCCGCCAGCCCGGACCACAAGACCATCCAGTCGCGCCATCTCGGCGACGAGCGTGGTCACGGTGCTTTTGCCGTTGGAACCCGTTACCGCGATGACGGGAGCACGGACAGCGGATGCATGCATGGCGCGTGCAAAGAGTTCGATATCACCGATAACGGGGATATTCCGATCCTTGGCCTGCTCCCCGACTCGACGGATGGCGGGTTCTTGCAGGGAGACGCCCGGACTGAGAATGATTTCTTCTGCGCTCCCGAGCACCCTTTCGTCAAAGCCGCCCAAATGAACCGGAACATTCGGCAGTTCGGCGCGCAACGCGGTAAGCCCGGGTGGTTCGATGCGACTATCGAGCACGGCGATTTCAATGCCGCGACCCGCCAAATAGCGCGCCACGGAGAGCCCGGTTTCTCCAAGTCCGACGATGACGGTGGGTCGAGTAGTCATTTGCCAATAAAAACTTTAGCGAATCTTGAGGGTTGCAAGCCCAATAAGGACAAGAACCACGGAAATAACCCAAAAACGCACGATGACCCGAGGTTCCGGCCACCCTATTAGTTCAAAATGATGATGCAGCGGCGCCATTCGGAAAATACGTTTTCCTGTTAGTTTGTAGGAGCCAACCTGGAGGATGACCGATATGGTCTCCATCACAAACACGCCACCCATAATGAACAGTACCAACTCCTGACGAATGAGAACGGCAATGACGCCAAGTGCCGCCCCCAGCGCAAGCGCACCGATATCTCCCATAAACACCTGGGCAGGATAGGTATTGAACCACAGAAAGCCTAACCCCGCGCCAACGATGGCACCACAGAGCACAACGAGCTCACCAGCACCGTTAATATGGGGAAAACCGAGATAGTTGGAAAATTCCACATGGCTAGTAACATAGGCAAAAATAGCAAGGGCACCGGCAATCATCACCGTCGGTAAAATCGCAAGCCCATCAAGTCCATCGGTCAGATTCACGGCATTGCTGGTGCCGACAATGACAAAATAGACAAGCGGCACAAAAAGCCATCCAAGCTCCGGTGTGATGGTTTTGAGAAAAGGAACGACCAACTGGGTCTGTGTCGTAGACTCGGGGTAAAAGTAAAGGAAAAGTGCGCAACCCAACCCTACCAGGGATTGCCAAAAATACTTATATCGCGCCGGTAACCCCCTGGGGTCACCTCGCACAAGTTTTTTGTAGTCATCCACCCAACCAATCACACCGAATAATAGTGTGACAATCAAGGCAACCCAGACAAATCGATTCGAGAGGTCGGCCCAGAACAATGTACTAATCGTAATGGCCACAAGAATCAGCGCTCCACCCATGGTGGGTGTTCCTGCCTTGGCAAGGTGACTTTTTGGCCCATCATCGCGCACGGTTTGGCCAATCTGATAGGCGCCGAGGTGTCGAATCATAACAGGCCCCACCAATAGCGAGATGGCAAGGGCCGTCAACACGCCGAGAATCGCCCGCAACGTCAAATACTGAAATACCCCAAAACCGCTGTGGAACTGGGCGAGATGTTCAGTTATCAGTAGCAGCACTTTAAATTCTCCACTCCGACTAAAGGCACTCTATAGAAATCAAAACCACTTCACGCCAAAAGCCCATCGGCAATCCGCTCCATTCGCATAGAGCGTGATCCTTTTACTAGTATTGTTATGTCTTTGGCGGTCGTTTCTTCAGTAAGTTCCGCGCGTACCGCGCATAACAACTTCTCTGGGTCCGGATAATGATATCCCTCAACCCCAAAGGCCTTCACCGTATGCCGACTCAAGGTACCGGTTGCAAAAAGACGCGTGATTCCAAGCTTTTGCGCTAGTACACCTGCCTGCTCATGTAATTCAGGTCCTCGTTCACCGAGTTCTCCCATATCACCCAGAATCAACCAACGGGGTTTCAAGTAGTGAGCAAGAACCTTCAAGGCTGCTGTCAGTGAATCCGGGTTCGCATTGTAGGTATCATCGATAATCCGGGCACCGTTTTTGGCATACTTGATTTGCAGGCGACCATTGACGCTACCGACGGACATAAGACCCGCTGCAATGGTTTCCAAAAAACGGGCATGTTGTGTCGGCTCACCCTTGATGATGAAAGAGGATCGGGATGGCGTCGTGCCACTAGCGCTTTCATGAAAATACCCCACCGCGATTGCGGCGGCAGTTGCCGCCAATGCGTTGAGAACATTGTGCCTGCCGAGCAGTGTCATTTGTGCACACTGGTGCCCAATTGGGGTTTTTAACACCAATTTGACTCGATCAGACATCAACTGGTAGTCGGCGGATACGTCTGCCGGCTTATCCAGACCAAAGGTTATTCGGCGTCGATTACCGGCCAATTCGTGCCAGAGATCGACGTACGGATCATCAGCATTGATGACCGCGATACCGGTGTCATCCAAGTTCTCCAGTAGCTCACCCTTTGCCCTTGCCACACCTTCGATATTCCCAAAACCCTCCAGATGTGCCGGCGCGCATCGGGTAATAACGCCGACGGTAGGGTGTGCGATTCGGGTAAGTCTCGCGATCTCATCGGGGTGGTTCGCACCCATCTCCACCACGGCCCAATGGTGCTCTTGGCCAAGTCCGAGCAGCGTCAACGGCACGCCGAGCTCATTATTTAAGTTGCCCCAAGTAGCGTGTGTTGGTCCCTGATTCCTTAAGATCGCCGCCAGAAGCTCTTTTACAGTGGTTTTTCCATTACTACCGGTAATTGCAATCACTGGGCGATTGAATCGAGCACGCCAGATTTCGGCTAACTGTCCTAACGCACGATAACAGCTTTGTACCTTAATCACGGGTAGTAATTCGTGATTCTGATTGCGTTCGACCATGGCCGCGGCCGCACCCCCGGCCGCGGCAAGAGCCACAAAATCATGACCGTCCCGCTGCCCTGGCAACGCAACGAACATCGCCCCGGGCAGTAGGGTGCGAGAATCGATACCACACCCCTGGAACACATTATCCGGGCCAGTGTAGTCGGCACCAAGTAAACGAGCCGCTTCCGAGACACGCATTTTGATCATTGAATAATTTTGTTCCGCAAAATTATACGGCGCCACTTCACGAGGCAAGATTCATAAAACTTGCCAGACACCTTATTGAGGAACACTCTCCGATGCTAAAAAAGGAGAAAATAACTCCAGAGGCAATGGATCTTCTCTAAAAGCGATGCGATCGCCCGCCAACACAATACGCCGCGCCCGTATGGAATGCTCGTCCGGTGGTACACCCAAAAGACGCAGACTCCCCGACATAATCTCTGAAAATATCGGCGCCGCAACCTCTCCTCCGTAATATTTGCCCGCAGATGGTTCGTCGATGGTAACGACGACAACCAATCGGGGATCGGAAACAGGGGCAAAACCCGAGAATGCAGAGATATATCGATTGTGGGAATAACCACCGGCCACGGATTTACGTATCGTGCCGGTCTTACCGGCAACCCGATATCCATTGACACGCGCCCGTTTGCCGGTCCCGTCCGAGTCGGTAACAGACTCCAGCATTTGCCGGATCTGGAGTGCCACATCCGCCGGTAATACCCGTTTTTCCTCTAATAGCAATTCCTCGGTGGATTGAATCCGAATGTTTCTGTGCAGCCCGCCACTGGCAATCACGGCATAAGCCTTGGCAAGTTGCAGGGGTGTTACCGAAAGCCCATAGCCAAAGGAGAGTGTCACCTGATGTATTTCCGACCATTCGGAAAAATGTGGTAATAGTCCGGGAACCTCCCCGGGAAAACCACTTGTGGTAATTTCTCCAAATCCGACGTTGAAAAAAAGTTCCCACATGGCATCCTTGGCGGTAGACAAGGCAAGCTGACTAGCCCCTACATTGCTGGATTTTTTGATGACGGTCGATACATCAATAATACCGTAATCATGTATATCCTTGATGACGTGGCGACCGATTCTGAGGAGACCTGGAGAGGTATCGAGTAAGGTATCTGGCCGGAATTGACCGCTCATTAACGCGGCTGCGACCGTAAACGGCTTGATGGTGGAACCGGGTTCAAACAAATCGGTAACGGCCCGGTTGCGAAACCGATTACTGACACGATCCGACCAATTATTCGGGTTATAGGAGGGTTGGTTGACCATCGCCAGGATTTCACCGCTATCGACATTCAGCACAACCACGGATCCGGAGCGAGCCGAATTATGTTTCACGCCGGCAAGTAACGCCCGATAAGCAAGATACTGAATCCTTTGATCGATACTGAGCATGAGATCCCTTCCACGCCGAGGTGGGCGAATGCTTTCCACATCCTCCACGAATCGCCCCAATCGGTCCTGAATAACCCGCTTTTCACCATCAATGCCATGCAACCAGTCATCGAAGACCAGCTCTATGCCCTCTTGCCCTTGGTCGTCCACATTGGTAAACCCCACCACGTGGGCGGCGACTTCCCCGATTGGATAATAGCGTCGATATTCCCGAGCCAGATGTACTCCCTCGATATCAAGCGCTTCTACCTGCGCCGATACGCTCGGATCCACATGCCGTTTTACGTATAAGAATTGCTTGTTCGGATATTCGGTAGCTACCCGCTCGAGATCCGCCTTTTCCCATCCGAACAGTTTTCCAAAAGTCTTCCACTTTGCAATATGCTCAGCAACAGCTTGCTCATCGATTTTGGTCGATTCATCTGTCGGCGTTTTCGGCATCAGGGTTTTGGCCAGCACCTGAGGATTGATCCATACCGACTCTACCGGCGTACTGACCGCGAGTGGTTCTCCATTGCGATCCAGGATCATGCCGCGATGAGCAGGACTTTTTACCACACGTAAATAACGGGCCTGCCCTTCCATTTGCAAAAACGTCTTGTGACGCAATTGCAGATCACCGACTCGCCATACCAACGCAGCAACAAACACCGTCAGCACAAACAAAACCAACCAACGCCGTATGGCGGGTGTCGGCTGGAGAGAATCCGGTGTATTTTCCACCCGTATCATGGCATCACCAACACTACCGCATCCAGTTTGGGTGCTGTCAAATGGAGCTGTTCTTTTGCGATTTGTTCGATTCGGTCATGGGTAGCCCAGGTGCTTTGCTCCAAGGCCAATTTTCCCCATTCCACATCCATGGTATCGCGCTCTTGCTCCATCTGCTGTAACTCGAAGAATAACGTGCGATTCAGGTGTTTTATATAGACGACACCAACGGAGGAAGCCAGGATAACAAGCGACAACACACCTATTAAGATACGATCAATCATAATAATCTTGCTTCGACTAACAACGCTTCCGCGCCACTCGCAATAAGGCGCTTCTGGCCCTGGAATTGTCCGCGATCTCTTCGGTTGATGGACGCATGGGCCGCTTTTGCACCGCAACCAATGGCGGCGGCGTCTCATGGGGCATCACAGGAAGCCCTCGGGCCGGGACAACCTCCCGTGAACCGGCACGAATAAAGCGTTTGACCAACCGGTCCTCCAAGGAATGAAAGCTAATAACCGCAAGGCATCCACCGGGCGCCAAAACATCAATTACCTGATCGAGGGTATTTTTTAGTTCCTCGATTTCCTGATTAATATAGATTCGTATGGCCTGGAA
>JABDQX010000092.1 GCA_013042035.1 Gammaproteobacteria bacterium | reverse complement strand
GGTGCGGCGGATGGCCGCTCCATGGCGCAAACCCCGGATTCGGCTTGGGATTGCGCCAGGGATGGTGATTGCACCCGAGGCTGTACCGAAGGTTGCGCCGAAGGTTGCGCCGAAGGTGTTGCCTGGGCTTGTTGGGGAGAGGATCTTTCCACGGTCTTTTTTGCTTCCTCTTTTTTGATCGCTTCTTTCTTGATCGATTCGGCTTTTGTTGCTTTGGGTATCGATGGATTTGGCGCTGGGAGGGATTTGCTCCCGCCAGACGGCGGATAGGGCTTGCCGTAATTGGTGCCTGTAATGCTAAGCACCGTGGGGCCTTTCTTCGCCTCCGGTGGCCGCTCCACCCGATAGTCTTCCCACAGGCTTGCGAAGTTCAGCTTCTTTTCACTGAGTAAGGAGACTCGCGCCAGACCGTTCCAGAAACCGATCAAATCCTGCTTATCCTTGGTGTCGAGGGCGATGGCTTCATGGGGATGATCGGTCAGAATTTGATCGACCATGGCCATCAGCGCTGAACCTGGCCCCACCTCCACGAAAATCCGCGCCCCGTTTTCATACATGGCGCGCACTTTGTCGACAAACAATACCGGGTTGGCCAGTTGGTCGGCCACGGTATCGCGGATGGATTCGGGATCACCATCCGGGTAAGGCTTGGCCGTAGTATTGGAATACAGGGGAATACAGGGTTTATGCACGGTCAGACCGGCCAGAAAATCGCGAAATGGCAGAGAGGACGGTGCCACGATGGGGGAATGGAATCCGGTGGAAACCGGCAAGCGGACTGCCCGGATCTTCTCATCGGAGAATCGCGTAATCAGCGCCTCGATGGACGCCACATCCCCTGACAAGGCCACCTGTTCCGGTGTGTTGTAGTTGGCAATCACCGCCTTTGAATCCCAGGCGGCGAGTTTTTCTTCCACGATCTTTTCGGAAGCGAAAACCGCGCACATGGCTCCAGGGGTGTTTTCTCCCGCCAGGACCATGAGTTCACCGCGTTTCCTCGCCACCCGCAGCGCCGCCAGCGGATCGGAGTGTTCCATCACGCCGGCGCAAAACAGGGCCGTAATCTCACCGAGGCTGTGCCCTCCCACCATGTCCGGCTGTACGCCAAGCCTTTCCAACAACGCAAGTTGGGACAGACTGACCGCCATGATGGCAGGCTGTGTCCATGAGGTGAGATTCAACCGCTCACGCTGAATTTTCTTGATGTCGTCATCGAAGACAGGCGCCGGGAAAACCACCTCGTGCAACGCCAGTTCCCCAGGCGGGGTGAGACCGGTTCCGCTGTCCCATACCCTGCGGGCGGCCGAAAAGGCCATGGCGAGATCCGCGCCCATATCCAGGTAGTGACTACCCTGTCCGGAGAAAAGAAAGGCGACCTTGTTATCGACTGCCGGCTCGGATTCGTAATGGATACCCGTGGCCAAGGAAAGTGATTTATCCGGTTGGGATTTGAAGTGACCGGTTATCTGATCCGCCTTGGCCCGAAGATCATCGATATCCGTGGCGACCAAGGCAAGGCGGCAGGCGGCTTTGGGATCGAAGCTCGATTGGGTGTCTATCGCGCACGGTCCGAATGCCTGGGAATCGCGCCCGGCTTCCTCGAGCGCCGTCGCCACATCCCGGTTCAACCCCGCCGAATCCGAGGCGGAGAAAAGAAACAGATGGGAGGGAAGCGCCAATAATCGTTTGGGTGTCTTGCCCTTTGAACCCCGATATTCCTCCACGGCAACATGAAAATTAGTGCCGCCGAATCCGAATGAGCTTGACGAGGCGCGGCGTGGCTCGAGCGCCGAATGGATCCAGGGGCGCGCCCTGGCATTGAGATAAAAGGGGCTATTGGAAAAATCCAGCTTCGGATTGGGTGAGCCGATCTTGATCGTGGGAGGCAAAATACGGTGATGGAGCGCCAATATGATTTTGATCAGGCTGGCGGTACCGGCGGCGGCCTTGGTATGAGCGATCTGGGACTTTACAGAACCCAATGCGCAGCGGGGGCGTGAAGGATCGTCGCCCTTGTCGCCTTGGCCAAAGACCATCCGGAGACCCTCGAATTCCGCTACATCCCCGGCCTTGGTGCCGGTTCCGTGGGCCTCTACCAATGTAACCTTTTCTGGGCCATAACCTGCCTGTTCATAGGCTCGCCCGAGGGAACGCGCTTGCCCCTTGGATATTGGAGCATAGACACTGGCGCCGTATCCGTCGGAAGAACTCCCCAATCCCTTGATGACGGCATAGATGGTATTGCCATCACGCTCGGCGTCTTCCAGCCGCTGCAGCGCCAACATCCCGGCGCCCTCTCCAAGCATGGTTCCATCCGCCCCATCGGAAAAGGGACGACAGTCTCCGGTACTGGAAAGGGCAAGGGTTTTGGAAAAACACATGAACATAAAAATGTCGTTAATGGCGTCCAGGCCACCCGTTATCACCATGTCGGCCTGATGAAGATGGAGCTCATTCATGGCCGCGGACAAAGCCGACGAAGAAGAGGCGCAGGCGGCATCGGCGGTGTAGTTGCTGCCCCCGAAATTGAGGCGATTGGCGATCCGTCCCGAGATCACGTTGTTCAACATGCCGGGGAAGGTGTCCTCTTTCCAATCCACGTATTCCGAGGCAATGCGATCACGTATATCGATCACCTTGTTTTCCGGCAGGCCTGCCTCCCGCATCGCCTTGACCCAGATGGGATGCTGCAAACGGCTACCCATGGTGATTATCAGTTCCGTGGTTCCGCAAGCGCCCAGGATGACACTCATCCGATCTTTGTTGATCTCCTTGAAGTGTTTCCCGAAGGTGTCGATAAGGACATCCCTGGCCACCAGCAATCCCAACAATTGGATACTGTCGGTAGCGGGAACGACATTTGGCGGCATACCGAACTCGGCCACGTTGAAATCCATGGGCGAAAGAAATGCCCCCCGCTTTCCATGGGTTTTATCCGGAACCTTCGGGTCGGGGTCGAAATAGTCATCGATGAGCCAATGGGAAGAGGGGATTTCCTCGATGCAATCGGTTCCGTTTACCAGGGTGCTCCAATAGCCCTGCAAATTGGGTGATTTCGGGAAAATGGCGCTAAGGCCGACGATGGCGATATCCTGTGTTTTTGGTTTGGTGTGTTCCATTGGGAGGGTCCTTAAAGAGCAGTATCTTTGTCCAAGTGTGTACCGAGTGCCGCGCGACTCGAATAGACACCTGGATTTAGCGTAATCGGCGAGGTTCGAAACGGTAACTGCCGGGTTGTATGGGGAAACCCGCCGCTCGTAACTGTTGAAGGCGGGTCATGACCGCAGCCCCCTCCATGAGATTCCGTCCTATCTGTGCTACCTGACGATTTTCCAGCGGCGCCAGGAAAGAATCCCTGACCCAATCGTTGAAGGCGCCGATGGCGGGGCCTGTCCATATTTGATAATCGACACGCCGCCCGGTTTCGCCATCCACCGCCCAGCGGGAGGATTGGCCCAGGTACCACCGAAACACCAATGCCATCCGTTTATGGGGAGAGGCCTTTGCGCGTTCGAGCTGTTTCGGATCGTGTTGGGCCATATATTCCCGGGTCTGTCGCCACACCTCATCCAGGGGGGCGAGAAATATCTTCTCCTCCAGATTGGCTTTGTCCCTGGCAGAGATCTCCTCCAGGCTTTCATGGCGGTGGTAGAGATCCCCGAGCAGTTTGGCGCGGGAAGCGTACAGGACGCCACGTTTGAGCACCTGAACCTTGGCGCCCACTTCGAGCATGTCTCCCGCCGGGGCATCGGATACATCGGCAATTCCAGCATCGGCCAGCAGATTTCTGGCCGATTCCGAAAGACCCGACTCCATTGCCGACTGATGAACCGACCCCACCAACACGTAGGCAGCGCCCATGGCAAAGGCGGCGGCGACCGACTGGGGCGTACCGAGCCCACCGGCGACACCCAGGCGCACGGGGCGAGAAAAGCCGTATTGGTTTACCAATCGATCCCGAAGGTCGGTGATAGCGGAAAACAAAGGCGTCATGGGTCTAAAATCGGTGTGACCACCGGAATCGGACTCCACGGTGATGTCTTCGCAAACCGGTATTTGGGCAGCCAGTTCCGCCTCTTCCCGGGTCAGGCGGCCTTCCGTCACCAACGCGCCAAGCAGGTTATCCGGTGGTGGTGCGATGAAGTGCTTCGCCATCTCGGGGCGGGAAATCTTGGCGAACAGATGATTTTTGCGGCCGATGGCGCCGTCCGGCGTCCGGGCCAGTCCCTTACAGGCGTAATAAACCACGGTAGGCGTCAGGCTCATGAAGGCCGAAACCGACATGCGGGTAATGCCGAATTCAAGGGCTAACCCGACAAGCGCTTCTTCCTGTTGGGGTTCCTGGGGAGAGTGAATGAGGTTGATGCCCCAGGGAAGCCCTTTTGGGTCGAGCTCTGCCTGGATTTCCCGACACTGCCTGGCGATTTCTTCCGGAGCAAGGCCCGCGCTACCCAAAAAACCCAACATACCGGCCTTGCCGAGGGCAATTACCATGGCAGGCGTGGAGATACCCAGGGCCATCTCGCCACCCACATAGGGAAAACGCACCCCGTGGGTCTCCGAAAAGCCTCGATCGCCCAGCCACTCGGGATACATGGGAGGCAGAATCCCCTGAATCGGCAAGGCATTCACCACGCTTGATTGGGTATGGATGTCGGCATCGCGAACGATACCGATTCGTGGACTATTCGTATCGAGGATCAGGGTAAGAGGAGAACGGATGTCTTCCAGTAAAGGCAGGAAACCTTTCGAGGTGCTTGAAAATACCGGTTCAACCGGAGATGTACAATATAACTTGCCAGATGATGGGTTATCCATTTGTTTTCAGAGACACTAAATATTCTTGGTTGCGGCGTTTACCGCGTCGGAAAATTACCGTGTCATTTCTTGCCGACTACCGAAGGCAGTCGGCAGGAAATGGCTATGCGACCTCTTCCAGAAGCCCCCATTCGACCGTTACACCCGGCCCGAAGGCCATGGTAACGAGTTCCTTACTCTCCCTTGTACTGGTGCCCGCAAGTTCTTCCTCCTTGAAGGCTTTCAGCTTTCTGTCCAGAACGGCAAGCATGGCCGCCGCGCCGAGATTCCCGTAGGAAAACAGCGTTTCGAAAGAGTCATCCAACCCGTTTTCAGGCCAGCCGTGTTCCATAAGCGGTCTTTTCATGCCTTCCAAAATCTTGACCCCACCGGGATGGACTCCCAATTCTGGGGAGGGCTTCGATTTATCGTCATAGACATTCTTCAGGATTTCGGCACCAGGTCCCTCTCGAAAATAGATATCCAATGCAACGCCCACATCTTTATCCAGATGCATCCGATAGGAATCATCACCGGGCCGTATGGGTGGATTAAAGGTCATCCGTTCGGTGGTGTCCGGCACGATGGACATACCGGTCTTTTTATATTTCCATTTTCCTTCCGGGGCCAGAACCACCGCCGCCGCGCCATCCCTGAAGATTGCGTGGGGAACCAAATCATCCATTTCCGTTAAAGTTATATTGTAATGCAATGTCGGCATCTCAACGGCAACCGCCAGAACGGCCTTGGCGTCACCTGCACGGATGGCATCCCTTGCCAGCCGCAGGCAGGTCGCGCCACAAAAGCAACCGTTGAAATTGAGCTCGGCCTTTTGACAGTCGTAACGCAAATCAAGGGCTCTGATAAGCATACTCGGCAGACCGGGTTCAGACCATCCACTGGTGGATGTCGTGAAAATATGCGTAATATCCTTGGGGTCTCCGCCCCAGTCCGCGATGGCATTGCGGGCGGCCTTGATGCCCAACTTCCCCAGCATTTCCTTGAAAACACTCAGGCGCTTCCAGAAAGGCGGCGCGTAGTTATAAGGTGTAAAGATATCCTCCTGCAAAACGACATCCTGTACTTCCGGAAAATCAGCCGGCGATTTGTCTTCCGGTAGCCAATGAGGGCATACAGTGTGATGAAAGCGTATCCCGGTCTTCTGAGACAGACCTTTGAGCGTCAGAATAATGGATTCCGGTTGTCCATGAATTCTGCGCATTTTTTCGTCCATTTCCCGATAATGTTCAGCGGGAATGGGATAAGGAAAAGCGGTACCTGTACCAGCGATATGCGCCTCTTTTTGATTCATACTTCGAATCTCCGTTTGAATTTTTACATCAAGCCTCATTCCGGCAAGAAACAACTAAAAAACAAAAAACCCATTGATCTCAAATGATTAATGCTGCGTACCCCCCCCCCAATACGGGCGGCATTATAGCATGTAAGTAAAAGGCATGAATAGGCTACCACCCATGCGGGCAGGGGCGTTAACCAACGTGCGGCCTATTGAGGGCGGTCTATTGAGAAATGCTGTCCCGGATGGCACGGGAAGGATTTTCATCATAAGAGCCAGCATGTACAATGCGTACCTTGTTTCCCACTATCTCGCTGAGTCTTTCCACTTATGCATAAACGTTACCCAACGCCATCGTTATCCCGGACAATGGAAGCTCCCCTTGCTTTGATTTTTCTATTCCTCGCCATATCATCCGTCGCGGTCGCGGAACCCTTGGTGCCCCCCTCGCCACCTAGCATCAATGCCAGCGGATATCTTTTGATCGATATTTACAGTGGCGCCGTTTTAGCGGAGAAAAATGCCGACGAGCGAGTCAAACCCGCCAGTCTGACAAAGATGATGACATCCTACGTTGTGTTTTCCGAACTGCGGGCCGGAAATCTTACCCTGGATGAAAAGGTGCTCATCAGTGAAAAGGCATGGCGCACCCCCGGATCCCGAACCTTCGTGGAAGTCAATACGCATGTGCCCGTGAGCGTACTGCTCAAAGGTATCATTGTGCAATCCGGCAATGACGCCAGCGTGGCATTGGCGGAACATATCGCGGGAGACGAATCGGTTTTCGCACAACGTATGAATCAGGAAGCCAAACGGCTGGGCCTGACCGGCTCCCATTTCGCCAATGCCACCGGTCTTCCAGTGGCGAACCATTACACCACCACGCGGGATATGGCCAGATTGGGAAGCGCGCTGATAAGGGATTTTCCGGAGCTTTACAAGTTACACGCCATCAAATCGTATGAATACAACAGCATCAAGCAATTCAACCGCAACAAGTTGCTATGGCGGGATGAGAGCGTTGACGGCATCAAGACAGGCTACACGGAGGCCGCCGGTTATTGTTTGGTTGCTTCGGCCCAACAGAAAAACATGCGAGTCATATCCGTCGTAATGGGTGCAAACAGCGTCAAGTCCCGAACCCGGGCAGCACAGTCCTTGCTACGTTACGGATTTCGCTTTTTCGAAACGCATCGATTATACGGTCGTGGAAATATCATTAGGACAGTACCTGTGTGGAAAGGCTCGACCGACATGCTTGATGTGGGTATCGAAAAAGATCTCTACATTACCGTACCTGCCGGACAGCAGGATGCCATTAGCGCCGACACGCAGATGAATGCCCTGATTATGGCGCCGATTGCCGAGGGGGGTGTCTACGGAAAAATACGGATTGCCCTCGGCAATAAAACGCTGGTCGAGCGCCCAATCGTCGCGTTGCATGCTGTACCGGAAGGCGGTATGTGGAAGCAGACATTCGATGCGATAAGGTTATATTTCCATTAGAACCGTAATAAATCCGGGATACTTTGAAATCATATGAGCACCATCGCCTACCTGAACGGCGCCTATGGGCCAATCGAAGAAACTCGTATATCCGTTTTGGATCGCGGTTTCTTGTTCGGGGACGGCGTGTATGAAGTATTTCCCGTTTATGGCGGAAAAGGCTTCCTGCAAGACCGGCACCTGGAGCGCCTGGAAAAAGGCCTCGCCACGGTTCGGATCGAAAACCCCCACACCCGCGCCCAATGGAACGAACTGCTGGATGAATTGATTCGGCGCAATGGTGGTGGTAATCAGGCCATCTATCTGCAGGTCACGCGCGGTGTCGCGCCAAGACTTCACGCCTTTCCGGAAGGGGTAACGCCAACGGTGTTGGTTACGAGCCGACCCCTGGCCACCGCTACCGATATAAAACCGGCCAGGGTAGTTACCCGGCCCGATATCCGCTGGGGCCGTTGCGACATCAAATCCATTTCCCTGCTTGGTAATGTGCTGCTTCGTCAGGAGGCCGTCGACGCAGACTGCACGGAAAGCATTCTGATACGGGACAACCAAGTAACCGAGGGGGCGGCAAGCAACGTATTCGTCGTCCGGAACAATCGCGTTGTGACCCCGCCGGACAAACGATTATTGTTCAGTGGCACCACACGGAATTTGGTGATTGAACTGGCTACCGCGGCCGGAATCCCCGTTGATATGGCCAGCATTCCGGCAACGACGTTGCACGATGTGGACGAGATGTGGATTACCGGTTCCATAATGGAAGTCGTGCCGGTGATAGAGGTCGATGGCCACCCTGTGGGAGACGGTCGACCCGGACCTTTCTGGAAGAAAATATGGTCTCTTTTCCAGGATTATCGGGACAGATATTCCATATAAGCTCTGCTTTTTCGCGCATTTTTGCCTTGTGATGAAGCACAATTCGAGTTTTGCATATGGCTCAATGATTTACTATTGACCTCGAATTCGCGCAAAAATCGCCTCGATTCCCCGCTTTTTCGCTTTACGTTATGCAATACCCCCAACCCTTCGACGTCATTATCATTGGTGGCGGCCACGCCGGTACCGAGGCGGCACTGGCCGCGGCCCGGATGGGGGCGCGCGCGCTGTTGTTGACACAGGATATCGAGGGCCTCGGCCAGATG
>JABDQX010000091.1 GCA_013042035.1 Gammaproteobacteria bacterium | reverse complement strand
TGAACGGGCCGCGTCCTTGGTTCTGGGATTCGATGGGAAAATTTCCGTAACGAAAAGCGATAACGCCTCATGAGCATAAAGGAAATCGGTTTTATTGGTCTTGGAAGAATGGGATGGAATATGGTTGCCCGTATTCTGAGCGCCAAAACCATTCGCGTGCATGTTTGGGATCGCGATGCGGAAAAGGTCAACGAAATGGCCGGGAAAGGCGCGTTGGTGGCCTTGAATAGGGAGCATCTTGTTCGCCAGCTCAAGACGCATCCCAGGGTGGTATGGATGATGCTTCCGGCGGGGGAGGCGACCGAAGAAACCTTTCAGGGACTGCTCGCGCTGCTGGAAAAGGATGACATCATCATCGATGGCGCCAACTCCAATTGGCAAGACAGCGTGCGCCGTTATCAGGAGGCCTCGCGACAAGGGATCCACATGTTGGATGTCGGCGTCAGCGGCGGCATCATCGCGGCGGAGAGCGGTTATCCCATGATGGTCGGCGGGGAAGAGGCGGTTTATGGATATTGTCTTCCCATTTTTGAGAGTGTTGGCCTGCCGGGGGGGATTGGTTTGGTTGGCGATGGTGGCAGCGGGCACTATGTAAAAATGGTGCACAACGCCATCGAATACGGCATGATGCAGGCCATTGGCGAGGGATTCGATCTATTAAGGAATGGTAGCAAGAAAGATCTGGATGTCAAAAAAGTTGCCCACATCTGGAACCATGGAACCGTGGTCAGCTCGTTTCTGATGGAAATGGTGGAACGGGCATTGAAGGCCGATTCCACCCTTGCCGGGGTTGCCCCCTGGGTGGAAGACAGTGGCGAGGGGAGATGGTGTGTCCATGACGCCATCAGCAACGGCGTACCCTTCGTGTCCAACACCTATGCCCTGAATGCCCGTTTTCAATCAAGGGAAACGGATTCTTTTGCGCTAAAACTTCTGGCTTGTCTGCGAAAGGAATTTGGGGGACACGGTGTAAAAAGCGACTATACTTCCAACGCCTGAATTTTAAAAGCCTGTTTGGTTAAACGGTCGTAGTAACGAAAGCGGAGCAAAATTATGTTCACAGGTATTGTACAGGGCGCCGCGCAAGTGGTTGCCATCGACGAGAAAGAGCGTTTCCGCACCCATACGCTCCAGATGCCATCGAATCAACTCGACGGACTGAAACCTGGTGCCTCGGTGGCCCACAACGGCTGTTGCCTGACGGTGACGAAGGTGGCGGGCGATCTTATCTCTTTCGACCTGATGCAAGAAACCCTGCGGATCACGAATCTCGGAGAACTGGCTGTTGGCGATCCGGTGAACATAGAACGGGCTGCTCGATTCGGAGAGGAGATAGGCGGCCATGCCATGTCCGGCCATATCATCGCCATGGCGGAGGTCATCCGCATCGAGCAAAGTCCGAATAATTATCGGATATGGTTCCGGGTGCCGGAACATTTATCCAAATATATTTTTACGAAAGGCTATATCGGCATCGACGGCATCAGTCTCACCATTGGGGAGGTGGACGGTACGGTATTCGACGTCAATCTGATTCCGGAGACACTGAACCGAACCAATATCGGTACCCGTGGGCCGGGCGATTATGTGAATATCGAGGTGGATCCTCAGACCCAGGCTATCGTGGATACCGTGGAACGGGTGCTTGCAAAGCAGCTTTCCGAACAGTAACGCTTATTACCACTGTTGGCTGTTGGCGCGTCACGTTGTCCTGCGCGATGTGGCCGACCGCATTCGTGTAAGCCCCGCTTCCTTACCCCTTGATTTGTTTATCCATGCGCCTTGTTATGGGGCACAATCCGAATGCGGATATTGCCCCATAGCGCTGCACCACGGCATTTCGGATTCTCAGTAGGATAACTGGGTCACGGACTCGCCGGTATGTACGTTCCGAATAACGGTTGCCAGCCGTTCCGCCACGGACACAACGGTGATCCCATCGATCTGTTTTTCTACCGGCAATGGGATCGTATCCGTACAGATAAGCTCGGTGAGTTTGCATCGATTGATGCGCTCGGCTGCCGATCCCGATAGGACCGGGTGCGTGACGGCGGCGCGAACGCTACGGGCGCCACTGGTAACGAGGAGATCCGTCGCCTCGCACAGCGTTCCACCGGTATCGATCATGTCATCGACAATCAAGCAATCCATGCCCCGTACATCGCCAATGAGCTGCATGGATTTTGCCTTATCGCCCCGCTGATCGATCAAGGCCATGGAGCCACCGAGTCCCATACCGAATCGACCGGCCCGCTCCACACCCCCGGCATCGGGAGAAACCACCACAAGCTCGGGCAGATTGATTTCCCGCAGGCGTTCGATCAACAAGGGCGCGGCATGCAGATGATCCACCGGCCGATCGAAAAACCCTTGTATTTGCCCTGCGTGGAAGTCGATGGTAATCACCCGATCGACCCCCACGGATGTCAGGGTATTGGCCACGACCTTGGCGGAAATGGGTGTTCTCGGATACATGACGCGGTCCTGACGCCCGTAACCGAGATAGGGAATCACCGCATTGATGCGTCCCGCCGAGGCGCGGCGGCAAGCATCGATCATCAACAAAAGCTCCATGAGGTGATCGTTGGCCGGGTAGCAGATGGACTGCAAAAGAAAAACATCATGGCTGCGAACGCTTTCGTTGATTCGGACATCGACCTCGCCATCGGGAAAGCGTTTTACGTCGGCATTACCCATTTCCACATCAAGATAGCCCGCAACCTGGCTCGCGAGATTGGGAATGGAACTGCCGCAAAATAGTTTGGGTGGTAGTAACATTGTGATTCCGTTTCGAGGTATGAATGCAAAGCGCGCATTCTACCATCATGGCCCCGATTCGTCGTTGCCCGTTTGCGCCAATTGTTCTCGCTGCCAAGCGGCGCATGTCACACATACCATAACGGTATGTTCATACTGAAAACTAACGGGCAGTATTTGAAGGTAATTCACGCGCATGAATAAAGACATTATACATGAAGGGCTTGCGCTCTTTACTGATTTATACGAACTCACCATGGTGCAGGCCTATTTCGAGGAACGAATGACAGATATCGCGGTCTTTAGCCTGTTCGTGCGCCGCTTGCCTGCCCGTCGAAATTTCCTGCTGGCCTGTGGGCTCGATACGGTGCTTCGGTTTCTGGAAAACCTTCGTTTCAGTGACACGGATATCGCCTATCTGGCATCGACCGGGCAATTTTCTGATCGTTTTCTTGTCTGGTTGCGTGATTTTCGCTTTACGGGAGATGTCCACGCCGTACCGGAAGGCACACCAATATTCGCCAACGAGCCGATCCTGGAAATCGTGGCGCCACTTCCGCAGGCCCAGATCATAGAAACCTTTCTGATGAATCAGATTCACCTGCAAACCATGTTCGCCTCCAAGGCGCGGCGTGTCGTGACAGCAGCGAAAGGCCGCCCTGTCATCGACTTTGGTTCTCGCCGAATACACGGGATAGATGCCGCGCTCAAGGCGGCCCGCGCATTCTACATCGCTGGTATCTCGGGCACATCGAATGTCCTTGCGGGCAAGCAATATGGACTACCGATTGCCGGCACCATGGCGCACAGTTATATACAGGCCCATGGCGACGAAGCATCCGCCTTTTACGCCTTTGCAACGCTTTACCCCGACACGGTTCTATTGATCGATACCTACGATACCCTGACAGGGGTACGAAACGTCATCGATCTGAAAAAACGCCTTGGCAAGGATTTTCTGATCAAGGCGGTACGCATCGACTCCGGCGATCTTCTGGTGCTTTCCCAAGCGGTGCGCCGGGCACTCGATGAAGCGAATCTGCGTGAAGTGGAGATCTTTGTCAGCGGTGGTCTCGATGAAGATGCAATCACCGATCTGGTGTCCTCCCATGCGCCCATCGACGGCTTTGGTGTTGGCACCGAAATGGGTGTCTCCGGCGATGCGCCCAGCTTGGATATTGTCTACAAGCTTTGCCAGTATGCCGGTCAGGGGCGATTGAAATTATCGCCTGGCAAATCGGTGTTGCCCGGGCGCAAACAGGTTTTTCGCATCGCCGAAGGCGAGCAGGATGTTCGCGATGTCATTGCCCGCGCCGATGAAGATCTTCCAGGGCGCCCGCTGCTTGCGCCGGTGATGGCCGAGGGCAAACGCCTATCCGATGAAATGTCCGATATCGAATCCGTGCGTGGCCATGCCCAGTCGCGGATGAGCCGCCTGCCACCGGAAATCAGGGAGATAGCCATCGCTGATTCCCCCTATCCGGTTCAAATCAGCACGGCGCTTTCCGATACCCAAAAGGCCCTCATAGAACACTTTACCCCGCAAAATACGTTGCAAGGATCCCTGTGTGCGAAGGGGCAAATCGATGGCGTTCGTTGAGAATACCCTGGAATATGGCGATGCCCTGATCATCGTTGATGTGCAAAATGATTTCTGTCCTAGCGGTGCATTACCGATTGACGGGGGCGATAGGGTGGTGCCTGTCATCAATCGTTGGGTTTCCATCGCCATGACAAAGAACGTCCCCATCTACGCCTCCCGGGACTGGCATCCCGTGGGGCACATCAGCTTCAAGGAACACGGGGGACTTTGGCCGACTCACTGCCTGCAGGATACCCATGGCGCTCGATTACATCTGGATCTTAAGCTGCCGGATTCCACCGTCAAGATAACCAAGGGCGTTCGCTTCGATCAGGTTCAAAATTCGGCCTTCGATCAAACGGGGTTGGCCGTGCAGCTTAGAAAAGAGGGCATCCGGCGATTGTGGGTAACAGGTCTTGCCGAGGATGTGTGTGTACTCGCGACGGCGCTCGACGCTCGCAAGGAAGGTTTCGATGTCGTCCTTATCAAGGAAGCGACACAACCGATTACACCTGAAAGTGGCGAGAAGGCTCGTATGAGAATGCACGAAGCGGGTGTGCGCGTGGTTTGAAGAGCGTACTTCGGAGCAGGGGTCTGGGAGTGAGCGAAACGAAGAAGAACTCATCGCCCGACAGATCGATTTGTTGTTTGGGAATCATTTCAACTTTTTCGATATTCGGTCCGGATTCCGG
>JABDQX010000090.1 GCA_013042035.1 Gammaproteobacteria bacterium | reverse complement strand
CTGAGCGCATCAACTACTTTCAAAACCAAAAAAGCAGTCCACTCAAGGTATATATTTAGATAACATCTGGTCGTATCAATCCACCTAAGTATCAAGGGAGAGAGAGTGATGAACGAAACCATCCGTGCACTACCCAAAATGCCTAGATGAAAAACCACACACGAAGCTTATCAAACGATATTCAACCAACTGATTTATAGAAGTCTTTGACACTCTCCTGAAAATCAATAAGTCAAACCGGATAAACCTCCAAACAAACGGATGACTGTTTCTTTCCTCCTTGATCAATCAATCCAAAAGAATTTAGCAACATCATGAATGCCACCCTTAGAAGATGGCATTCCTTAACCTTGATACCGTACTTTAGCAGCTGAGAGAGGAGGAAAGAGATTATTATACAAGCACACTATCTCTTTCCCTTTCTTCCCCCTTCTCCCAGCTCTCAGCCTCCTTACTGATATTTTTCCGCCCGCTTGACGAGCTTATCCAGACCCTTCTCGCTTTTATCCGCTGGTGTTCCCGGATGAATACAGTCGGCAGGGCATTTCTCCGCAGAGCGTACGATATCCTTATAAGGACCACCTTTGGGATCGATGACAACAGCCAGTTTGTCATCATTATAGGCGAAAATCTTCGGATTAATCTCAATACACTCATCACAGGCCGTGCAAAGTGGGGACTCGATCCATACAGGCTGATAATCGCCATCAGCAGCCGGTGCCGACGCCGCTGCTCCCGGCGCTGAAGGTGCAGGCCCTGGAGCGGCTGCCAACGCTGCCGCCAGACTTCCACCCCCTTCACCACCGGCAAGAGACAACAACCCGGCAGTCAACTTTTGCGCCATATCCATACGCGTTTGCTGGGCAATTTGCTCCGGATCGAGCTGCTCTACGTCTCCATCGCTCAGCACACCGGCAATACCTTCCAACACTCGCCAATGGTTGCGACGCTCTTCCACGGATTTGACCATCTCTTCCGCACAGATAACGCGCATCAGATGGTTTTGTTTATCTACTGCCCATACATACGGGAACAAGTCTTCCCGATCATCCTTGGGCATGTCGATGAACTCCGCTATGGGGACCATATTATCATTCCATGTATCCTGCGGTGCTACCCGGAAACTCTTGCGGAAGCGACCTTCCGTGAGAGCAAAGTCAGCAAAGGTTATAGGCAGCTCCATGGAATTCTTATTTCCGTTTTCATCCTCATATTCAAGCTTGTAAGTGTGCCAATCTTCACCAATAGACGGGTTACCATCCAACGACAGGCATTCTTCCCAGGTATCGCCCGCATCAGGGTCGAATATCGCCAACGGATAGGCGCGCGATTCTACCGCAAGCTTGCTTTGGATCTCCGAAACATCATCAGCAATCGCGTGTTCCGGCTGGCATGGGGCATAGATGTTCCACATGGCCGGTCTGCGAGTATTCATTCCATCTATATAGCTCTCAATCAGATGGGTGTAGTTACTGATAGCTGAAGTGACGGTATAAGTGGTCCGATGGGCCATACCGATAAGGGTTATTTCCTTACGAATCTCTTCTTTACCCTGCCAAGCCGGTCCGTATGGCGTCATATCGGCTACCTGAGAAATGAAGCCGGACGTACATGCCTGACCACCGGTGTTGGAATAGACCTGCGTATCAACCACGAATACCTTGATGGGCATACCGGTCATCAACGCACGAGACAGGTTCTGGAAACCGATGTCATACATGGCACCATCACCACCAACGGCTACTACCGGCGGACAAAGTTTGTATTCCTCGTCTGAGAATGCTTTCCAATCGAAGTAGGAGAACTTTTCCTGAATCTTGTCGAAAGATTCTTTGTTTTGCAGCTCCAGCTCAGCCATGCGAACTGCCTTGAAGCCTTCAGCCATTTTGACCATATGGCCGGAGAAAAGACCCATGGCAACCGACGGGGCATCCTGGAACAGGTGGCTTGCCCACGGGAACGGATATGGATTGAACGGGAAAGTCGATCCGTACACAGAGGTACAACCGGTCGCATTGATGAAACCGAGATCCGCACGACCACGCTTGGTGGTGCCTTCCACGTATCGCCACTTGAGGTCTTTCAGTTGCTCAAGAAGACTGGTTACCCACTTCAACCATTCTCTGTCGAGCGGCGTACCGGTTTTGCTCTTATCAAGAGAACCGGAAAGCCTTGAAAGGGTGAGATCGATATCCTTATGTTCATCTATCGCTTGCTCTATGGCCGTCACATTGCCCAGATCCATGGTATCAGCAAGCTTCAAGCGGATGTGTTTTTCCAGGTTAAAGACCAGATAATCGATATGCTCCAGATGCCGCTTTATTCTTCCTTGCAATAGCGCTGTAATCGTAGCAGTGAACAGGTGGACGGAGGTCTTCTCGCCACAACCGTTACATGCACCATCACCTCCTACCACGGACCAATTGACCTTTTTATCGAGCAGCATGGTCTCCAGGGCACCGATTTTCTCGTCTATATCGTCGATCCTGATATAGTCGGGTGAGGTCGTCGGCAGATCCATCCAGAATTCCCAATCACGACGTAAAGCAGCCAAGGCATCCGGCGTTTGCTTTTCGATCACAAGAGCTTCATCGTCACAAATCGTCACACATTCCATGCAGCCCTTGCAGGTAATAGGATTAATGGTTATGGAGAAGAGTCCGCCACTTCCCTTCGCTTTGGCCTCTTTTTGCTTATAGTAGGGACCTACGAAGGAGAATTTGAATTCTCCCATGCTGTCCTTGAACCAATCGAACTCCTGCCGAAGCTCTTGTTTTTCGACGGTATTCAGATCTGAACTCGTCATGGTGGCATCAATGGCATCAAGCAACAACGGCCGCGCATTGAGAATCGGATTGGCTACCGACGCCGCATCGGCGGCATCCCGCAATTTTTTCTCCAGGGTACGCACCGCCTTGCGCAGGTGCTTAACCTCTTTTCCTTGTTTCTCAACTCGTTTGATGGTCGTCTCGAATACCTCGGCAAAGGTATTAACCAAGCCGGGAATGGCTGTATCGGGACAGATAGTAAAACAATCACTACATGCCGTGCATTTTTCTGGGACCCACACCGGATACTCAAAACGAATCAGACTCATATCCCGGAAAATACCCGTACTAGCAGGCATAAGGCTCAATGCGAAAAAGGGATCGGCAAGGTTTTCGTTGCCCCGACCGGAGAGATAGAAACTCCCCGTTCGCTCCCAGAAACTATGGATATCGGTTTTCGGGTCATCTCCCACCGGGAGATGCTTAACCATAATCGGCATACCATGTTCTTTGCGGAAGGTAGCCTCAACGAGGCGCTTATCCGTGATTTCGGTCATCTCGGTGAAACCACGTCGCACGACCCGCAGGTTATCCTCCACGACCCGGGCACCTTTCCCGCCGAACTTGCTCTGCAACTGATCGCGAATAGCCTGGAACAGCGTTTCTTCGGTCAGTCCCGCGTTCGCCATAACAGGGGAGGCCGCGAAGAACGCGCCCTGGAAGGCGATTCCCTGCATACGGAACTGGAGTTCGACGTCGCTTGCTTCATCATGGGCAATCTTAAAGGCATCCAGATAATACACGCGAATATCGTTATCAATGATGAATTGCTGCGCAGGGGTCGGGAACGACGCCCAGACATCTTCGGTTTTTTTCATCTCGGTCTGATAGATGAAAACGCCACCTTTCTTGAGACCGGCCAGCGGATTGGAGTGCAGGAACACATTGGGATCGGGAGAAAGGACCACATCGACAAAATAAAGGTCGCAGTTTTGCCGGATAGGCTCGGGAGCTGCCACCATGTAGTAGGTGGTGGGCTGACCTTTCTTTTCCGAGCCGTATTTCGGATTGGCCTTTACGTCGTAATCCAGCAAATCGAACAGGGTCAACGCCAAGTTCTTACCCGTCGTAACAGCACCCCAACCACCCACAGAGTGGAAACGCACAGAGATGGCCCCCTTGGGCATCAGGTTCGGGTTTTCACTACCATGGACCGCGTATTCCTTGATATTGGGATACATATCCAGGATATTTTGCTGATGGATTTCTTCGTTCGGCGTAAACGGCTCATCGCGAATGAAGTTGATGGAGAGGTAGAAGAATCTTTTCCGTTTACCGGTAGGCAGCATATTCTCGACCGCGCCTATCAGCGCTTCCGGCTGAAGATCGCGGCTACCCAAACCAAAGGCACCCGAGTACATAGGGGAAACGTCGTTCAGCGGCTTGCTATACGCCGGGAAAGTCGGATGCGGCACTGGGTCTTTTTTACCGATGGTGCCATTTTCGACACATTTGGCCAAGGCATCACGTACCTCGCACATGATCGGTAGATCAGCAGAGAGCGGCTGGTCGGTACGTTCCAGGACAACCACACCTTTTCGACCGCGAATGATTTTACCGATGAGTTCACCCGGGAAAGGACGCCACATGATGATGTTGACGACACCAACCTTGATCCCTCTCGATTCGCGCATGTAATCGGCCACGGATTCCGCTTCTACCAACATGCTGCCCATACCCATGATGAGGTAATCGGCATCTTCGACACGGTAGGTAGTAATGCGGTTGTAGCGCCGTCCGGTCAATTCATAGAATTCATCCATGCATTGATCGGCGATGGCGGGAATGTGTTCGAAAAAGAAGGGACGCTGGGCGGCCACGGACTGCATGTATCCATCCTGATTCTGCACGGCACCGTGCATACTGGGATTGTCCACATCCCACAGTATGGGAACCCGCCGACGCCGTTTGCCGTAAAGCATTTGCTGGGCCGGGGTGGGCGAATCAATGATGTCATCGGGTCTGCCCAGGAATTCGGCGACCAATTCCCGCTCGGGGACCTGAACGGATTCGATAAGGTGGGTGGTGAGGAAGCCGTCCTGCCCAACTGCACCCGGCGTCAGGGACAACTCCGCAACCTTGCGCGAAATCAGGTTGAGGTCGACCGCCTCCTGGGCACTCTTTCCCATTACCTGGAAAAAGCCCACATCATCAATGGCAAAGTAGTCATCATGACCGGCATGCACGTTGAGGGTGGTCTTGGTGATGGCGCGACACCCAATGTTAAGAAGATATGGGAGCCGCTTACCAACAGCACCGTACAGGGATTCGTGCATATAAACGATGCCCTGCCCGGAAGAGAAGTTTGTTGCCCGAAGCCCCGACATAGACATACCGGCCGTTACACTGGCCGCCGCATGCTCGCCCTCGGGTTCAATAAAAATAAGCGGCCGCCCGGAAATATTAATGTGTCCTTTGGCAGTCTCTTCCGCCCAGAATTCACCCATTTGGGTCGAGGGCGTAATAGGATAAGCACCGGCAGCATCACTGGCTTCACGTTCGCCCATAATTACAGCGCTGTTGCCATCCATCGACATGCGGATGCCGGGGTATTTGATCTGTTGATCCTTCTTTTTCATCGGAAACGACTCTTCGTTGGATTTATATTTGGAAACTTGGCAGTACTAGATAAAGCGACGCTATCGTGGTCATTCCGAGACCGGCGCGACTTATTCCTTACCGCATCCCTACGCAAACTGCTTTTTCGTCATGCAGGCATAAGGTTTATAGCAAAGGATGCATACCATCCAGATAAAACGCTACCTTGCGACTACCCCCTGGGAAGGGGCTCCATACGAACGATCTTCTTGGCACCGGTCCCCTTCTTGGCTTTTTTGTCATCAAGCCAAACGATGGCACCGGTCGGACAACGTTCAATGGCCACCGTAGATGCGAGATCATTTTTCGTATAATCGACTATGGCCAGATTATTTCTTATTTCGATGAGACCCTCGGGAGCGTCGACGACGCAACGCGCGCAGGCAGTGCATGCAACCTCGCAATCCTGCTCCGCTTCATCACCTGCAGAGAGACTTTTACACGCCACCCAAAGCTTATGACTTACAGGATGAATCTCGAAAAGGTCCTTGGGGCAGACATCCACGCAATCGTCGCAGGCAACACATTTCCCCTCGTTCACGATAGGAAGCCCGAACTTGTTCATGTGAATAGCATCGAATTCACACGCAATATCGCAATCCCCCAACCCCAAGCATCCCCACGTACATCCTTTTCCACCACCGGATACCAGCGCCGCAGCACGACAAGATTTCAGTCCCGCGTACTCCGCCCGAAAGTAGGCCACGTGCGCACCACCGGCACAGGCCAGTCTGGCAACACGTTTTTCACGCTTAACCGCCTCAACACCCAAAAAGCCCGCAATGGCTTGCGTCATCTCTTGGGAGTTCGGTGTACACAGACCAGGATCGAGCTCACCCTTGACTAACGCCTCAGCAAAGGGACGACATCCGGGTTTGGTACATGCACCGCAATTGGCATGAGGAAGCATATCCTCGACTTCATCAATGCGAGGATCCTCATAGACATAAAGCTTACGACTGGCCGCTGCAAGCACAGCAGCAAGACCTACACCCAGCCCCCCCATGAAGAGAGCCGCTAAACCAATACCTAGATAGGGAGTCACTGCAAATACTTCTCAGTTGTGTCGTATTTCAAGGAAAGCAACCGATGGTTGCCGCACCAAATAAAGCGTTTTGCGCACACTGGTGTTCTTTCTTAACATCTGTGGATTAATGTTGCTTTCACTACCCAACCACGATTTAAAAAACAGTCGTCGGGCCTCCCTGCAAAAAAACCTCCCGAACCGGCGCATCCATCGCAACCCACTGACCCGGTTGCACATGCGCGATACACAACAATTGTGCGACGCAATATTAGTATATTTTGATACGGATGAATCGCAGGCATTATGATGTCTTGGTACTGCAAATGCAACGAGAGCGTCTTGATGCAAGTCAAAAACTGGTGGCCACCACACGGTATCAAGATTTTTCATCAAAGGCGCTACCACCGGCCCAAGACGCATGGTGATTGTTTTTTATCCTTATTCCGGCGACCAGAGGCCCTAATAAAAATATCCGAATGCGGTTTTAAAGCGATCCCGAATTTCGTCCAAGGTAAAGCGATAATTTTGCGTACCGACATGTTGCGCGTTAATAGACCCCATAAGAGTAGCAATACGCCCTGTCGTCTCCCAATCCATGCCCGCGAGCAATCCGTGTAAAATTCCGGCGCGATAGGCATCCCCGCAACCTGTCGGATCCACCACTCGATGGATCGGCAGGGCGGGGATCTCGATTTGGCCTTTTTGGGTGTGGATCACCGATCCCTTTTCCCCGTGCGTAACGATTAGCGCCCGCACCCGCTCCAACAC
>JABDQX010000084.1 GCA_013042035.1 Gammaproteobacteria bacterium | reverse complement strand
ATATTCATCTGTTTTCTTGTCTGTTCGACCGTCAATGCGGCTATCGAATCCCCGAGCTGTTGCACCAGGGAAAGCTCCCTTACACTGAATTTCGCCGCGACCACCGCCGTATCCAACTGGCGTCTGGCGACCTCCACCTGGGCCACGGCCCTTTCCAATCTGGCTTTTACCTCGGCTATCTCC
This sequence comes from Gammaproteobacteria bacterium, assembly GCA_013042035.1. Lineage (GTDB taxonomy): Bacteria > Pseudomonadota > Gammaproteobacteria > HK1 > HK1 > JABDQX01. The sequence goes on along the minus strand of JABDQX010000084.1, from coordinate 7,550 downwards.
TCGGGTCTTGGGCCTGCCAGTAGTTTGGCAAGTTGCACGTGGCGTTTTTCTACCTCCGCCGCCTGTTGTTCAATCCTTTCCTTGAGGACACGGATCTCGTTTTCCAGTTCGCTGGAGATCATCCTGGCCACGATTTCGCCGCGCGCTATCCATTTTCCATCGCCGCCGGAGAAGAATACCTCGACGATTTTTCCGGATACCGGTGCCTGGATGTTTTGCTGTTTTGGCGGTAGTAGCGTGACTTCTCCCCCCGGACGATACGGATAAGGAATGATCAGGATACCGAGAACAACAGCCGTTATCAGTAGCATTTTCAGGCGTTTTTCCGTTAGCGTTTTCTTTTCTTCTACCGGTAGCGCGAAAGCGTCTTCGGCACTTTCTTGCTTGCCACTGATTTGGGAAAACTTCCACCATACCCAGCGTAAAATCAAACCGATTACCAGCAATAGAATGAGCGCTTCGGTGGCGTGTCCGAAGATATCCGGAAAGCTTTGCGTCATGCCGGCGGCAATATGTGTGGTAACCTTGACGAAAATAAGGCTCCATACGACGGCTAGAAGTAGTGCGTAACTGAAAAAACGCCAGCGTTTTCCCGCCGGGATCGACGTGGGTAGTGGGCGGCCCGTGATCATACGGGTAAATATTTCCAATGATGTCCGCAGCAAGGTAGGGGGAAGTCGAAAATATGTCGTTAGCCAGCGGTAACCATCGGCGTTACGGATGGGCAGACTGACGATGAGAAAGGTGAAAAGACCCGCCTGCGCGATAATGATGGCGTTTGCCGCCAGTTGTGAGCCTGTCCCCCGGAACCAGAACCATACCAGTATCCCGAATACGAACAGGAATAGCCGCAACAACAGATTGGCGCCATAAGTCCATAGCTTGCCGTGTCTGTCGAACTCCCTGACGGCATGTTTATCGATGTAGAATCGTGGAATAATGCCAAACCGCAATCTGATCCCGAACTCTCTCACCGAACCACCGTAGCGGGTTATGAGTACGCCTTGCACCAGGCAACGTGTCAGGCTGATGGCAAACAGTGTGAATATCAGGTGACCGATATAGGCGCGCGCATCCTGGAGAAGGGCGAGATCCTGGTGCAACAGGTGTTGGTTGTTTCCGTATGTAAAAAAGGCGATGACGAGCCCTGGCACAAGGCCTGCCGTCAACAGAAGAAACAATACACGCAAGGGTTGTGTCGCGGTCTTTAGCAGGAGGAATAGTTTGTGCGGATTGAACAACGACCACTGATAGCTGTTTGTATTCCCGCGCGTATTGTTCCAATCGGGTTCCTCATCGAGTTCTTCGTTGGATGACGTACCGTCTTGAGCATCGATCTCGTCACGGTTATTCGGTGCGCCATTATTCAGCGCGCTATGAGTAACGTTCCGAACCGCGATATGGGATTTCGATTCCGTGGCGGTATTTTTATTGGCATCTTCATTCAGAAGGTGCAGGTCGCGTATTTGTGTCAGAAATTGAGTCAGCTCCTCCCGGGTAATCGATTGGCCGAAGAATGCGCTGTATTTGCGTGCAATTTGATCCGGTCTCGAAAGGCCATCGAAGAGCTGACACAGAAAAAAACTTTTTTCGTCGAACTCATAAGCCTCCCCGGATACAGGGTCTCCCACGACATATACCTTTTCCCCGCCGCTGGGACGCTTCAACGTCACCGTCAGGTCCTGTCGAAGGGCGGGTAACATCTGATCTTCCGGGGCGTTTTTTTGTACTGCCATAGTGAACGTGGATAAAAATTTTTCCTTCGCGAATATTACCCCGTTAGGGAGTGGGATACGGCAGGCGGATCACGATGCCGATTTCGCTGTTGTGTCCTATCTTGGCGGCATCTACCTTGCCGAGATTACCCATGAACACGACCAATCGGTGGACAGCCGGCGCGTGTTTGCCTACTCATTGGAGCAGGAACGCTGGATAACGGTTTACACCGGTCAGTTGACGGGCGAATGGGATCGGACATTATCCACTCCGGGCGTTCGTAGTGAAATCAGGATCATTACCGCCTCGGAAACCGGGCCGGATGTGATATTGATTCGCTTTACCTCCTGTCTGGGTGTGGAACTCCTGCGATCCGAGGATGGAAAGCACTTTACCGTTGAAAGTGGCGAGCCCTCGGAGAACACTCCGGAGAAGATTATCGGGAGCGACCAAGATTCCCTGGTTGGGAGAGTAAACACGGAGGTTAATCATTACTTTGTTTTTCGGCAACTGTTGGTTCACCGTGACCATCTGTTCGGTGTGCCCGCCGATGGAGCGGAAATAGCACCGAATCTGCTTTTGCATTGTCCGTATGGCCGTGGAGAAGCGGCCTGGGTGCAAGCCTGCCTGCCAGGATTCGGGCAGCAGGATAACCGTGCCGTATCGACGTTGATCTCCTTTGGGGGCGTGCTGTATGCCGCCGCTGCCAACGCCGCGCGGGGGTTTGAGATATGGCGGCAAAAAGACACGGATGCATCCGATCCGAATACGTCCGATCCACGGGAAATGTGGGAACCTGTTCTGATCAGGGGTGCCTATGGATATGCCCACAATACCGAAGTGCTTTCCATGGTGGTGCACAAAGATGCTCTTTATATCGTGGCCGAAGCCGATTTTTCCAGGCAAGCCACGGCGGCAAGGTACGGTGAGGACCCGGGATTCGAGGTGATTCGACTGCATCGAAGCGGTCGATGGGAATTACTCATCGGTACGCTCAGAACCAGCCCCCAGGGGCTTCAGGTACCCCTGTCCGGTTTGGGCCCTGGCCTTGATCGGCTGGATAAAATGATGCCACTTTCTTTTGCCGCCAACGATCAGGCGCTATTCCTCGCAACCTGGAACAAGGCGGGATTCCAATTGTGGATGAGCGAGGATGGGGAAGAATGGGCAACCATCCGGCAACCGGATTTTGCAGGCTTTTATCAGATCGAGAGTTGTCAGGCGCTCTCGGTGGGCAAAGCGATTGTCCTTGCCTTCGATATCGAGAATCTTGATGGGACGCGAGAGCGGCAGCTATGGGTTGGAAAATAATGGGCGTCTCTCCGTGGGCGGTTGATTTCTCAACCACGCTATTTTCCAGTAAAGTCCTTTTTGGACTGTAATAAACTGAAAATAACGACTTCCGGAAAAGTTGAACATGGGGGGAACGTGAATTATCAAAAAACACCATTTATTCTCGTCTTGGTTTCCATGATGCTGACTTGTTTGGTTTGGCCCGCGCATGGCGCACAGCGAGAAAAAACCATGTATCAATCGGAAAATTTTCACAAAGCGGCTGCCTATTCACGCCAGCATGGCGGTCAATCCTTCCTGGTGATGCGGGGTGGAAAAATCATTTTTGAAGACTACCACGACGCGGATGGGGCAACGCTGCCGCACAAACTGGCCAGTGGAACCAAAAGCTTCTGGGGTGTGTTGGCGATGGCCGCCGTGCAGGATGGGCTTTTGACATTGGACGAACCGGTGGTGGATACGATTACCGAATGGCGTGAGGATCCCCGCAAATCCCAGATAACCGTTCGACACCTGCTGGCCTTTACCAGCGGTTTGGAGTCCGGCAAGGGCGTGCTCGAGGGCAATCCTCATCAAAAGGATATATTCGCGCGCGTTATCGATATTCCCAGCCGCGATATGCCAGGAAACTCATTCACTTATGGTCCAAGCCATCTGACGGCATTTGGTCTGTTGCTGAAAAGAAAGCTGGGCGCCGATCCTGTGAAATATCTTGAGCGTCGAGTCTTTCACCCTATCGATCTTACCGTGGCCAACTGGACCCGTGACAAGGTCGGCAATCCAATCATGGCTGCCGGTGCGTGGACAACAGCGCGGGAGTGGGCAAAATTCGGAGAACTCCTCAACAAAAGAGGTATCTGGCTGGATAATCAACTCGTGCGATCCGATTTGCTCGATATTATGCTCACGGGAAGCACCGCCAATCCTGGCTATGGTATGACGGTTTGGCTGAACGTAAGTAACGCGGGCAGGAAAAGCGAGAGAGTTCGTCGACGGCCTTCCCGGGCCGGGAGAGATGATTCGGGCCGTCCATCTCCAGGTTCTGCCGGTCGGAGAATGCTGGAAGATATCATTGCGGCAGGCGGTAAGGGAGATCAGAGATTGTTTATTATTCGATCGCTCGATACCGTGATTGTTCGCCAGGGGGACTCGGTTCGTCATAAAGGTTCTGGGCAGGCGTGGTCGGATAAAAAGTTTTTGGCCCTGCTCCTTGGATATAACGCTCGTGATCCCCGCAGTCCCAGGCGGCGAGGACGTGAAGGTTTGTAATCATTCGGAATGAACCCTGTCCATGCCACTATCGACTTGCGCTGGGGGCGCTGGCAATCTTGTCGGCTTTTTTGGAATAACGCCCAATAGCCGCTAGGAAGGCAGCGCTCCCAGGGAAAAATCAGTGGATGCGGATAACAATGCGGGGGGGTGACTTTAGGTGATTGCCAGAAAAGAATATACCAGATTGCGCCGTATTTTTGTTCGTATTCAAGGCACGGCAACAGGCGCATAGTCGTTCTATGTAACTGTTGACGTAACGCGGAAGACGGGCAAAAGAACAAGCAAGCTGGTATGTTCTTTGACAGAAATCGCCTTAAGCCAGGAAGTGATAGCGGGCGCTCTTTTCCGTATTTTTCGCACGACTATCCGTATCAAACCGTGGCCAGCCGAAAGGTATCCTTTTCCCAAATCAGAATGTTATCGCTACCTTGCTCATACCAGTCGCCAAGCACGATTCGGGTTGCGGTTTGGCCGCTCAGCGATACCCCATGAATACCGGGGCGGTGCGTATGTCCATGAACCAGATGTCGTACGTTATGCGCCAACATCATTTGTTCCACTGCATCCTTGTTTACATCCATAATGTGTTGAGCTTTCCCTTGCACGGCCTCCTTTGATGTGCCCTGAAGAACGGCCGCTTTTAGCAGGCGTTGTTTCATGGGGAGCGCAAGAAAAAGGTGTTGCTGTTCCGGGTCACGGACCTGACTGCGGTACGCCTGATAGGCTACATCGTCGGTGCACAGTATGTCACCGTGGCTCAGTAGCACACTCGTCCCATACAAATCGACGACATAAGGATCCGGTAGCAACCGGCAACCGGTCCGTTTTTCGAATCCCGCGCCCAATAGAAAATCATGGTTTCCATGTAACACACCCACCGATATGCCCCGCGCCGTGACTCGCTTGAGCGCATCGAGAATAAATAGATGCGGGAATCTCGTATCGTCATCGCCCAGCCAGAGATCGAACAGATCTCCCAAGATATAGAGCGCGCTGGCGCCACGGGTACCATTATCCAAAAAGGATAAAAAGGCATCTGTCGACTTTTCCCGACTTTCACTCAGATGAACATCGGATACAAAGAAAGTAGTCATGATCGACTATATACCTCGGACTTTACCAGTGTTGTGAATTCACCATCTATCGATTTCCATTTCGGCGTGGCGGATTACTTCATACTACCAAATGGAAAAAAGGACATCGGCGCCGCCATGGTGGAAGTGTTTTTACCCATAAGCCCCACCCTATCGGCCATATAGCCCATGTTGCCGCCCATGTAACCCATGGTCATTTCGATGCCGGCCATGCGGTTATCCATTCGCGTCATGGTCTCATTGATTGAGCCCATATCGACCCGCATTCCGTCGACATTCTTGTCTATCGATCCCATGTCTTTCGCCATCAAGGTCATTTGGTCGCTCATGTTGCCCATGTACTTTTGCATATGCACCATGTGTCCCAACATCTCCGCCATTTCCCCATGCGCTTTGTCGAGAACGCCACGCATATCGTAGAGGACGACGACGATCCCGATGAGCACGGTCACTGTGACGGCAAGCGATAAACGAAACTCGTAGCGCTGATATTTGGCTTCTTTGCGCTGATACTCTACTTGCTGGCGCTGATATTCGATTGCCTGCTTCATCAGTGCCTGATGTTGTTCGGAGTCCTGATGGATCTGTTGCAGGAGTTCCGTGATTTTGATCAGGACTCGATCTTGTATCGCGTCGGCTTCCGACATGGTGAGGGCACCTACTCTTCGATCGTCACCTTCTCCAGAATCACATCATCCACGGGGACATCACCATGACCATGGGAATTGCCGGTAGAAACCTTATTGATTTTATCGAGCACGGATTCCCCGTCCACGAGTTTTCCGAATACACAATAACCCCAACCGTCCGGCGTGGGGGATCGATGGTTGAGGAAATCGTTGTTATTGGCATTGATAAAGAATTGCGCGGTGGCCGAATGTGGCTCCGACGTCCGCGCCATGGCGATGGTTCCTTTTTCGTTGGCAAGACCGTTATCCGCTTCATTGCGGATGGCACCGGACGTGGACTTTTCCGCCATGCCCGGTTTGAAACCGCCGCCCTGGATCATGAAACCGGGGATCACTCGATGAAATATCGTGCCATCGTAAAATCCCTTTCGAGCGTACTCTAAAAAATTGGCCACCGTCTCCGGTGCTTTTTCAGCATTGAGCGCGATAGTCATATCGCCAAGGTTGGTTTTCAAGCGGACTTTGGAATCGGTTGCGTTTTGCATGGTTTCTTTCTCTTGTTTTTTGCGCGTTTCTTGCGTCGAAGTTGATTCGGTATCGCCCCCATGATTGGTTGACGATTGAGTCTGAGAGTGAGCGGAGGGAACCTGCGTGGTGGGCTCGGCCATGGCGATTGAGCACCACAGGATAAGAGTAGAGAATAAAAAAAGTATGGTTTTCAACATTGACATCAGCTCGTTTAGCGTTGCACACGGCGTATTGATTTGTTGGTGATTCTACCTTTCCCATTGCTGGATGGCTATCTTCATATTGCCCAGAATCCATTAGATGCTCAAACGATCGCGGCCTGTATTTTTGAATCCCACTTCGTCCACATAGACACAATCGCCTTTCACGCTGGTATGTCGCACAGAGGACCGCGTCTGATTGACATCCTGGCACCACTGGCGCAGGCGTTCCATCTTGCGGGGCGGATCCAAATTATTCCCTGAAATATCCTTGTATCCGGGATCTCCGTGTCGGCGAAAAAGATGCGCATCCACATAGCGCATTTTAGTTCCAGTCATATTTGGGTTCTGGAGAGTTGGGGTTCTCAAAATTCTGCTTTACAATGAATGCCTTATTGAGGGCTATTGAAAAATTTGCACAATCTGCTATCCATGGCGCGTCAGGAGAATAACTGCCATGGTAAATACATTCTTGTCCCAGCCGAGCAAATATGTCACGAACAAACCGGCAAATACCATGACTCACAATATCAGACACCGAATGATTTGTTTTACTGTTTTGGCTATTCTACAAAATCAGAAGTTTACCGATGAAAACGCTCATGCTCGAAGTGGATGTAAATATTCGGTCTACCCATTGTCAGAGGTGGCAATCAGGTTATACTAAAGGCCATGGAAGCGGCAAATTGTCTACATTTCTCCCCTGGAGCCGGACAAGGGTGGGTTTTCCCGGATATTGGAGCTTCAGTTGGTGAGGAAATGGTAACCATTCCAAAGCGCGAATACACCCAATTGCGTTGGGAAAGCGGTTACTGGAA
>JABDQX010000082.1 GCA_013042035.1 Gammaproteobacteria bacterium | reverse complement strand
GGGATCCTCCCCTTGATTACCCTGCGCCAACAAACGATATACGGCGATAAGCTCCTGGACATCGCTGACCTTGCACGAGAGCACGATGCGATCCCGGGCAAGACCCAGCCCACGGGCGCGCCGAGCGCTTTCCAGGGCCGAACGTACCAGTGCCTCGCGAGTAATTTCCTGGGGTGTCCTGGGATTGGTTTGATGCGCGTTTTCATCCATGAGCCGGGCCAGGAGCGCCTGATCGAGGCTGCCCCAGTTGACGCCAATGCGCACGGGCCGATCATAACGGAGGGCCATCTCGATCATGGTGGCGAACTGGGTATCCTGCCGCTCGCCGAATCCTACGTTGCCGGGATTGATCCGATACTTGGCCAGGGCCTCCCCACAGGCAGGATGCTCGGTAAGCAGGCGATGACCGTTGTAGTGAAAATCCCCAATGAGAGGTACGTGGCAGCCGGTGGCATCCAACTGATCGCGGATTCTTGGTACCGCCTTTGCGGCTTCCGGGGTATTGACGGTAACGCGGACCAGCTCGGAACCGGCTTCGGCAAGCGAGCGCACCTGGTAAGTGGTCTCGGCAACGTTGGCGGTGTCGGTGTTGGTCATGGACTGGACCACGATGGGAGAACCACCGCCCATGGTAACGGTGCCCACCGTGACGGTGAGGGTGGTTTTATGTTGTGTTTTTCTCATTTGGCGCTACCGATCTGAAATGTCTAAAAATTACCCTGTGCCCAAGGCGCAAAGCCCTTCAACCAAGTAACGGGCACTGGGGCAATCCGGGTGAGTGGCGGCCTGTCGAACATCGAATCCATGGTCACGGATGAACTTTCTGGCAAAGATCTTCTTGTTCTTCCCCGGTCCTCTGTTTGCCTGGAGCCCGATCTCCTTTAATCGCTCCCAGGGCATACCTTCGGTTGCCTCGGGACGGGGTTCGAAAAAATCTTCGCACCTTGTCCAGCGGCGCATGGCCTCGGTATCGGCGAGAAACCAGGATTCCAGCGCCTTTCTGGCAATCACGATTAGATCGATTCCTTCGGGGCCGATGATCGCCTTGCGCCTTTCGATGCAGGGTGCGCAGATATCCGGATCGAGATCGGCAAGAACGACGATTTTTTTGGGGTTTGCTTGGATCTTTAGATTTTTTACGAGGGATACAATTTTTCGGCTGCACATATCGCCGTTACCGCCAGCATCGACAATGGGATCAAGCACTTGTAGATGACATTCTTCACGCAGCCATTTGCGAAATCCGTTGCTCTTGACCAGTAACCGCTCGGAATCACCTTCCACCACAAAGCCTACGGTTACCACGGCAATCCGCTCCCAAAAAGGTTGGAAAGCCATGCTTCGTCAAGACCCAGTGGGGCAAGGTCTTTATGGGTGAGGTTCCCTGAGTTGGCGCGCTTCATCCGCGTTCGGCCATCCACCTTGTCCACCAAAACCAGTTCATCCAGCTTTAATGCCCGCACCACCGATTCGCTGTGGGTGGTCAGCCAGATGGGATTTTCCGGAGACGCCTGTTGCCGCATGAGGTCGATGATTTCCCGAATCGCCTTGGGGTGAAGGCCTCGCTCCGGCTCCTCGATCAACGTCATTCCGTAATTGGAAGTGGAATCGAGTACTGCCACCAATAGACAAAGTGCGTAGATCGTCCCATCCGAGATCATATGGGCGGGAAAAGGTCTTCCGGTCCCCTGCTCCTTGAATACAAGGGCGGTTCTGCCATCCAGCGCCTGTTGCTGGGTTTCGATTTTTTCGATACCCGGCGCGATCATCTCCATCCAATCCAGGATGGTCTCTCGCATATCAGAATTGGCTTCCATCCGGCCCAATACGCTGGCCAGATTGTGGCCGCTTCTGTCCAGTTTAGTAGGGTCGTAGTCGGATTGAGATGGTTGCTTTGCGCCGATGGGGTCGATGCGGTATAGGTTAATATTGCTCAGCAATTTTGTGAACGCAATATTCGGGGAAAGCAATAAACTCGAGTAGGTTGCAATAAATTGATCAATATATTGGTGTTTCCCGAGAATTGGGGGGGAGTGGTCCGTAGGTTTCTCAAAATAGTCGTATTTTCCAGCGAATTTTGGACTCTCCCCTTTTTTTCGAGAGTAAATCAAGACGTTACCAGTGTGAAGCTCTTCTTCTATCTTTGGCACATCTTCCAGATCCTGGATGCCCAGGATGTAATGATGAGGGAGGGCTATGTTTTCTCCACTTCCCGGCATTTTCTCTGGCGTATCATATTCAATCTCGAAGTCGAACTCTCTGGAATTCTTTTCCCGATGCTTTTCCGAATGAATATTTGAAAATCCCCCATGGGCGCGCAGGGCCGTCTCAAGCCCATTGCGGATAAAGAGGCTAACGAAATCCAGGGCATCGAAAAAATTGCTTTTGCCCGAGCCATTTGGACCTGCAAACACCGTAAAGGGAGGGAGTCCTGTCACTTCCAACGAGTCAATGCTTTTGAAGTTCG
>JABDQX010000074.1 GCA_013042035.1 Gammaproteobacteria bacterium | reverse complement strand
TCCCCAATCTCATCGAGCAACATGGTCCCACCATGGGCGGACTCCACCAGTCCGATCTTTCGGGTATATGCCCCGGTAAACGCCCCCTTCTCGTGGCCGAAAAGCTCGCTTTCGAATAGTGGTTCGGTAAGACCGGAGCATTCCACGGGCACAAAGGGTTGCCGTGCCCGTTTACTGGCCGCGTGGATCGCCCGCGCGACCAATTCTTTTCCTGTCCCGGACTCGCCAAGGAGCAACACGGTTGCCTCGCTCATGGCAACCCGCTGGACAAGTTCCAGCATCCGATTGAAAGCCGGTGAATTCCCCACCAGACCATGGGCCTTCGAGTCCGTGCTCGCGATACCGACGTGTCGCAGGATCTCCACGTAGTAGAGGATTTCGCCGATTTCGTTTCGTATCGGCCGGGTTTCCACATCCACGTGTTCGGCACCATGGGGCGTATGATGTACGTGCAAAAGCCGATGCGGTTCCCCCGTGGCTCGACTATTTTGTAATGGGCACTGTTCCCCGGCCTGATCACAGGGCACCTCACTATCGTGAGAAACCGTATAGCAGTGTTGCTGGCAAGGATCCCGATCCCGGGCATAGTGATCCCTATAGGCGTGGTTTGCCGCGAGAATCCGGTAATCGGCGCTTATCAGAACCGACGGTGCTGAATAGCCGTCGAGAATAGTGACGATCTCGGCAGGTAATAAAGCGGCATGGGAAAAGCGTGTTTTCTCAGCCGCGGCGCTCTTTTTCATAATTTATCTGTCACAATCATTGATTGAAAGTCAGCTAATTATGTCACTTATGCGCCAATTTTGGCAGACCCATTCGGCATATCCACCGGTTTGCAACGGGTTATTGTCGAGCGGCGGGAATCGCCTGACAATGCAGTAAAACTTGTATATTAATGCCTAAAAACATATCCTTGACAACTTACTTGTCTTTCGCTATTTCAGTCATTTCCCAAAATGTGGCATGTTTTTTGCTATCAAGCCACGCATTAAATACACCCCCAAGGGGCGTATACAATAAAGATAATAACGATATAGCTATTCCATCCTGCGAGGGGGATCACTATGGCATGGAAATATCCGCGGCTTACCCGCCGCACCTTCCTGAAATCGACCGCTTACGGCAGCGCCGGGCTTGGCCTGCTCAAGCCCACGGGACTTTTTGGAAAATCCCTGACGGTGGACGCCGATGTCAAGGAAGAAACGTTTTACACCATTTGCAATTTTTGCTCATCGCTGTGTAACGTCAAAGCAACGACTCGCACCCGAAATGGCGAGAAGCGAGTCGTCAAACTCGACGGCAACCCGCACTCGACATTGAATCGCGGCAAGATCTGTGCTCGCGGTCAGGCAGGACTGCGACAAACCTACGACACCGACCGCATCAAGACCCCCCTCATTCGGGTAGAAGGTTCGAAGCGCGGTGAATTCAAATTCCGGCCCGCGACCTGGGAAGAGGCGTGGGAATACATCGAATCCAAGACCAAATCCGCCGAGCTCAAACCCTGGGAGTGGACCATGGTGGGTGGATGGACGTCGTGCGTATTTTATATGTACTGGGCGGTTCCATTTGCCATGTCCAATGGCATACCGAATATCATCGCCTCTCCCATGCAGCACTGCGTGACCACCGGGCATCTCGGCACCGATTCGGTAACCGGCAACTTCAACATCCATGACGAAGTTCTTCCCGATTACGATAACGCCCGCTATATCCTCCTGATAGGGAACAATGCCTCCATTGCCGGCGTTTCCACTTGCCGCATGGTGCGTTTTGCCAACGCCAGAAAGCATGGCGCCACGGTGATTGCCGTGGATCCGCGTTGCTCGGAAACCGCCGCCAAGGCCGATGAATGGATCGCTATCCGGCCCGGCACCGATCTCGATTTCATGCTGGCCATGATGCATGTGATGCTCAGGGATGGTTACTATGATGGCGAATTCCTGCGCCGTCACACCAACATGCCGTTTCTTGTCTATCGGGATGAGCTAAACGAGTGGCAGCTAGCCAAGGACAGCGAAGGGAACCCGCAAGTCATGGACGAAAACCGGGAAGTCCATAGCCTTCCGGCATATTCCAATAATAACGCTGAGAATGTGGATGGTTCTTTCGTCTATCCGGCGCTGGAAATTCCGGAAGGCACCATGGTGGATGGGCATTCCGTGGTCACCGTCATGCAGGCGCAGCGCAAGGAGATCGATTCCTGCACACCGGAATGGGCCTCCATCACCACCGGCATTCCCGCCGAAAAAATCGAACATATCGCCCGCGGCTTTGGCACCACTCGTCCGGCTATCATCGATCCCGGTTGGCACGGTGCCCGTTACGGCAACATCATGATGGTGCGGCGGGTCCAGGCCATGGTCCAGGCCCTTACCGGCGGTATCGACAAGCCCGGTGGCTGGATGATGAGTGGCGAATTCCACCACAAGGCCGCGCATATGATCGATGCCATGAGCAAGGGCCAACCGTCCGGTCCACCGCTCGATACACTGGCGGGCCTGCCGTTCCTGAAGCTGGTCGTGGGCGCGGTATCCACGCCCAGCAACTTCACCCATGGGAAACCCTGCTGGTCCTGGGCCTTCAAGGAACAGGAAAAGGCCGCCGGGCGCGATTATGTCTACTGGCCGGCCATGGCCGATACCGGCTACAAAGAGTCGGTGGAAGGCAAGTTGACTTATAAAGGCGAACCCTATCTGAGCCGCGCGATACTTATCAATGCCGCCAATCCGGTACGCCACTATTATCCGAACAAGGCCTGGACGGATATCCTGTCTCACGAAAATATGGAGCTGGTGGTCGTCGTGGATGTGTTGCCTTCGGACACCACGCCATATGCCGATGTTATCCTGCCCAATTCCACCTATCTCGAGCGCAGCGAACCCACGCTATACGGAAACGGCGTCAATCACGATCTTGCGCTCACCACGCGCTACGCCGCTATCGATCCGATGTACGATACCGAGGAATCACCGGATATCCTGCTTCGCCTGACGCAGATCATCAGCGGACAGACCGAGTCCTTCCTGCAATGGGTGCAAAACCTGGTCGGCCTGCCGGCGAACCCCGTCAAGGCAGCACACGCGCGCCTCAAGGAAGCAGGCCACAGAAGCCCGTTCTCCGCTGCCTGCCGCGAGGTGGCTTTCGCCGAGAAGGCAAAGAAGGCGCACACCACCGTGGAAGAGCTTGACCGCACGCTACGGGAGAAAGGCGTATTCATGGAGAAAACCCGCGAAGAGATACTCGAGTACGCGGCCATGCCGAGAGTATTGCCCGTGCCAACGGAAAGTGGCCGAATCGAGTTTTTCAGCACTCTCTTTGATGATATGCGAAAAAATGGTGCGAAAGGTCCGCACTTCAGCGCATTGGCGGCGCATATTCCTACCGAGTGCCGTGAAGGGAAGGCCATGAACGACTCCCTGGACAAGGATGAGTTTTATTTCGTATATGGAAAAACACCCACTGTATCCTATGGTTCCACCAACAGTAACAATCCCGTGCTGGCGGCCATCAACGATTTCAAGAAAGAGGTCTATACCTGGATATGGATTCATCCGGAACGCGCCGAACCGCTTGGCGTCAAGCACGGCGATCCGATTCGGCTGACCAATACCAAATCGGGGCAGGAGGCCGATGGCCATGCGTATATCACGCGCAAGGTAAACAAGGATGCGATCTTTATCCATTCCTCGTTCGGTGCGGAAAATCCCAAGCTGACACGCAGTGCCGGCATTGGTACGGCTACCAATAAGCTGATTCCCTACGAAGTCGAGCCGGTGGTTGCCGGTTTTCGTTCGCAGGAATTCACGCTCCGATTGACCAAACTTGAGTCCCAAGGAGGTGCGGCATGACACGCTATGCCATGGTCATCGACCTTAATACCTGCGTTGGTTGCAACGCCTGCATGGCCGCCTGCGCCATGGAGAATCAGACTCCGGTGTGGAAAAATCAATGGCGCACTTGGGTCCATGACAAGGAAATCGGTACCGCCGATGATATCACCCGCCGATTTTTCCCAAGGCTGTGTAACCATTGCGACAATCCGCCCTGCATGACGGTGTGCCCCACGGGCGCTACCTACCGGATGGACAGCGGTATTGTGATGGTGGACGACGCCCGGTGCATGGGCTGCGGTGCGTGCGCCATGGCTTGCCCCTATAAGGCGCGCTATCCCATTACCTATGACGATATCGACAAGGGCGAGGAGTTCTTCGGCCATGATGCCTGGCGCAAGCACCCGAGCGTGGATAAGTGCGATTTTTGCGCCCATCGCGTGGCGAAAGGGGAAAAACCGGCGTGTGTCGAGACCTGTGTCGGTTCGGCGCGTATGTTCGGGGACCTCGATGATCCCAATGACCCCATAACAAAGCTTGTAAAAAGCAGCATTGCACGTCCGTTGATGTCCTATATGGGGACGCACCCTAACGTTTATTACATTGACGATTTGAAGAGGAAAGGCTAATGGATGTCACCATGAGTTACGTGACCCAAGATTGGTGGACCTGGTGGTTTGCCATTTATCTTTTCTTTGGCGGCATGGGCGCGGCGATCATGGCCGTTGCCTTCCTGACCGACATGTACCTGAAGAGGCACCCGAACCTGGTGATCTGGGGAATGATCTCCAGTATCGTCATGTTGAGCCTTGGATCCGGTATGCTGTTCCTGCATCTGCTGGATCACATCGCGGTGATCCATGTGTTAAATCCCATGGTGCTGTTAAACAAGCCGGATGCCTGGATTGCCTGGGGTACGCAATTTATCACATGGATGATGGTGTGGGGTGTGCTCTATCCCCTTCCCTATCTGATCGAATCCCGCTTTTTCCTGGGATTCCCACTGGTAGGGGGCATCCTTCGCTGGTCTATCGTGAAGAAAGTGGCGGCGGTTTGCGAGCGCTATCATAAACTGCTCGGTTGGCTTGCCACCATCAACGGTATCGGGGTTGCGGTCTATACGGGTCTGCTGATCCAGTCCTTCCCCGCCGTACCGCTATGGCATAACCCGGGCGTACCGGTGCTCTTTACCGTATCGGCCTTCTCCACGGCGATAGCCTTCCTGCTTGTCATGCTTAATGTCTTTTTCTATGACTCGGAAGACCATAAGATCCATGTCTTCTATGAACGCACGGATCTAATCCTGATCTCCGCAGAGCTGGTTGTGATCTTTTCCTTCTTTCAATACCTTCAGGTGGGCGAAGAATCCGCGGCCTCGGCATCCTTCAAACTGCTCTTTACCGATCCCGGCTGGCTCATCGGCTTTATCGGTTTCGGCTTGATCGTGCCATTCCTTCTGGAGCTCAAAGGCGTTATCAAGGGTTGGTCTACCCGTATTCCTATCATCACGGCGTCCTTGTTGGTGATGATGGGCGGGTATCTGCTCCGGCACTACTTTATGTATTCCGGAGTGTATTCGCATCCCTGGTAATTTCTTGATTTGGCGGCCTTCGGTGCGACGCGCCTCGGGCCGCCATCAGGACATTACGTGGCCCCGCTTTCGCGGGGCGTTTTTTTTCTGGTTTCCACACGCCAAACAGGCTCATGTACCTAGGAGTCTGTCCGACTTAGGATGAATGAATCGGCTGCGAAAGCGGTAAATTGGCCCCTTTTCCTCGCAAATTCTCGTCGAATAGTTCACTATTGTCCTCGAATTTGGCGGAAAAATGACCACAATTTCCCACTTTCTCGCTACGATCCCCAATAAGCCGGACAGCTCCCAGCACCGCTTGCAACTTTGTTCCGTATGCTATCGTGATAAAAAAAACCGACCCCAACCAACTACGTCTTCTGGCGGGTCTTCTGGCCGCGCCGGAAGAAGACTCCCTGTCCGTACTGACGGAACTTTCCGAGGAACACACCTGGTTGCGCGAGCCGGTTGCGGAACTTACCGAGGTGGGCCTTCCCTATTGGCAAGCCGAGCATACCAGTCTCTTTGTCAGCAATTATCCGAAAACCCAGTGTCCACCGTTCGAATCCGCGTACCGGGGAGTGGGTGGAATGGGAAGTGCTGCGGAAGAGCTGACGCTGTTTTATCTGGGCGTTGGTCTGAAAGCGGACGATGATATGCCGTCGGATTATCTGGGCACGATATTGGCGTGTGCGGCCTGGCTGCTGGAGACACCGGAACCGATTGATGATGCTCTCTGGCGTGAGCTGTGGGAAAAACACATCAGTAACTGGGTTCCCCGTTTTGCCAATGCCATGATGAGCATGGACAACTGCCTGTTGCTCTATCATCGTTTGGGGGAGCAACTGTTATTGATAATGGAAAATGATAAAGGCCTGCCAGAAAATGAGACGCGATGAACCACGTCTCGGATTTATGGTCGACATCTCATGATTGACGTTCGTAATGTCTGACTAAATCAAACACGCTCCTTCGGCAACAGCCTGAATCGGTACGGCAGTCACGCGCTCCGTGATGGGAAAGCGTTTCGTACCGGGATAAAGCACGATAACGTTTTTCAACCCCAAAGCATCGAGAGCATGACGGATGGACGGGGTCATGCGCGGTGTGTCGGTACGTTTGCATTCGATGCCGAGCAGATCGTCGCCC
>JABDQX010000072.1 GCA_013042035.1 Gammaproteobacteria bacterium | reverse complement strand
GGAAGACCTGCCAGAAGGGGAAGTTCCAGGGCATGATGGCCAACACCGTACCAAGGGGCGGGAAGGTAACGAAACTCCGATCGGCATCGGATTGGATGGGTTCGTCGGCAAGGAACGCCTCGCCGTGCTCGGCATAGTACTCGCACACCTGAGCGCATTTTTCTATTTCGGCGTCGGATTCGGTGACGGGCTTGCCCATTTCCTCGGTGATGAGCCGGGCCAATTCCGGCGCTCGGGCGCGCAGTATCCCGGCCACCGCGCGAAGACGCGACGCGCGCGCGGCGAACGATTCGCCCGCCCAGCCGGTGGCGGCGCGGGAGGTCTCGTCCAGCGCTTGCTCGATCCGCGTCTCGTCCCAGCTTTCGAACCGCTCCATCTCCCGGCCGTTGGCGGGGTTTATGGACAGGATTTGCGTCATCGGTGATTTCCTCCTCTGTGGTGGGAATACAACCGAAAAATACCCGAGCAAGAAAATTGGGGTCAGGTCTTTCCTTTTTCCACTTTACCGGCATCCCATTCGAATTTTATGAAGAAGGAGCGTCGCTACATTGAGGGCTACCTAAAGCGGCAGAGATAGTCGCCGGGGGCGCAGCAGAGAGTTGCTTACTTTTTTAGAAAACAGGGATTTCCCAGGAAAGTGCGCAATGCTCCGTACAGAATATCCAATCAGGGATAAAGCGCATTCACGGTTACATCCCGTCGCACCCAGTTCTCCGGGATCAGCACCGTATTACTTGGGGGGTGGGTCTCGTCCACCTCGGGATAATCCAGGGAATAATGCAGTCCCCGGCTTTCCTTCCGGGCAAGGGCCGAGCGAATAATCAGATCGGCGCAAACCACCAGATTGCGTAGCTCGATGAGATTACCGGTTACCCGGAAATTCCCATAATATTCGGCGATCTCGCTTTGCAGCAGATCGACGCGGTGCTGAGCCCGTTGTAGCCGCTTGGTGCTGCGCACGATGCCGACATAATTCCACATAAAACGCCGCAGCTCCCCCCAGTTATGGGAGACCACCACCTCTTCGTCGGAATCGGTTACCCGACTCTCGTCCCATTCGTGAAGCGCGGTCGGGGCAATGGAGTTCGGCATGTCATCCTTGATGTGATCGCCTGTCGATCTTGCGAACACCAGACACTCCAATAACGAATTACTGGCCATGCGATTGGCCCCATGCAGGCCGGTCGAGGCCACCTCCCCAATGGCATAGAGCCCATGGAGATCGGTGCGGCCCCGGCGGTCGGTGACGACGCCACCACAGGTGTAGTGCGCCGCCGGCACCACGGGAATGGGCGCCTGGGTGATGTCGTACCCCAGCTCTTTACAGCGGGCATGGACCGTGGGGAAATGGCTACGGATAAATTCCGGCGATCTTTCCGTGATATCCAGATAAACGCATTCCGCGCCCAGGCGTTTCATCTCGTGGTCGATGGCCCGCGCCACAACGTCGCGTGGGGCCAGCTCCTTGCGCGAATCGAAGCGCTCCATGAAATGTTCACCATCGGGCAAGACGAGCTTTCCGCCTTCGCCGCGCATGGATTCGGTAATCAGGAATGAAGTGGCCAGCGGGTGATATAAACAGGTGGGATGGAACTGGATGAATTCCATATTGGCGACACGGCACCCGGCCCGCCAGGCCATGGCGATACCGTCGCCGGTCGCGACATCCGGGTTGCTGGTATAACGGTATACCTTGCCGGCCCCCCCCGTGGCCAGCACCACCGCGCGGGCGGCGAATGGTGTCACGCACCGTTTTTTGCGATCGAAGACATAGGCGCCATAACATCGGTTGGCATCCAGCCCGAGTTTCTCTCCCGTGATCATGTCCAGAGCCAGATGGGACTCGAACAAAGAAATATTGGGATGGGCGCGAACCCTTGCCACCAGGGTATCCTCGATGGCTCGGCCCGTGGCGTCGGCGGCATGAATGACGCGCCGGTGACTGTGACCGCCCTCCCGCGTCAGATGATATCGGGATGTCCCACCCGGCCCCTGGGTCGTGGTGAAATCCACGCCCCGGTCGATGAGTTCGCGGATACAGATCTCGCCCTGTTCCACCACGAACCGCACGATATCCGGATCGCACAGACCCGCCCCGGCCCGCAGGGTATCGTTGATATGGGAATCAATGGAATCCTCTTCATGCAGCACCACCGATACGCCGCCTTGCGCGTACAGCGTATTACTCTCGGTGAGTGTCGTTTTCGACACAATGCTGACCTTGCAGTAAGGGGCAAGATATAGCGCGACGCTAAGACCTGCGGCGCCGCTGCCGATGATCAATACGTCGGATTGGTGTTGGTTCATGGGTGGGTGGCCTTGATAGGGTTGGAATAGGCGCATCCAATATACATCCGGATATGCCAAAGATCTATCCGCGCCGTATTCCACCAGTACACTCACAACTTCATGCCTGTTCTCCCAGCCAAACCGCATCGGGTAATTCATCGTCGAAATCATCCGCTATAAAAAACGGTTCCTTGAATTGACCGAATTGGCGTTCCCTTTTCCGAGGCGATGCTTCTTTTTCTTTGTCATACATAATGATTATTTTTACCGTTCCTGGTTTTATAGTTTCCGGCAAGTTAAGAACGACCTCATGGTTATTCGTATTTCTATTGCTTGCATGGTTTTTTCCTCGTATGACGATTAGGGCGGGGTTCAGTTCCTGCCCGTCGGCGCGTGGGAACGAGACAATCCTCTCCTCCACATGCCCTGGTCGAATTCGAGGGTATAGGTCAAAAGCGTAGCCATATCGATCTTTTTCGAGGCATCGAGTATCTCGATTCCCGTCAGTTTCCCGGTATCCGTGGTATCGATGTTGATGCCCTCGGCGATCTCGATAACCCCGGTGGGTTCTTGCGCGCCAAGCTCGAAGTACAAGGCATCGATTTCTTCGTCATATTGAATTTTCATGTCTTTTCTTGAGCGGGTAGTTGGTAATGACGGTAATAACGTTATCTTCGACCATGGCGACTATTTTCAAGGGATACTCGAATCCCTCGATTTCCCTGACTATTGCGTGTTTTCCTTCTGCCAATGCCATGTTATCCAATATTCCCAAAATGATGGACTCCGGTATTTTATACAGTTTTGCTCTTCGCCTTGCGTGCCTTGACAGCTTGATTTTCATGCTCGTCCAGCCCTCGGTGGGTGGGACACCGACATCCGAAAATTTATTCTCCGGTTCCCACGTGCTTTGCGGGCAGGAGCACCCTCCGTGGCGCGCCCGCGCCATTGTCTTCGTGGCGGTGGTTTGCGACGTGCGGCGCAGGCGCGCCGCAGATCAGTTCCCAACGAGACAAAATGAATAAGACAAGCGGCTTACTTGGTGGTAAGAGGGCTGCTAATCATTTTGGCTCCGTGTTGGTACCCCATCATTTCTTGGGAGGGTTGTTACCTCTGCCAGGACCTGATGGATTTCCCGGGTTTTTACTAGGCCAGTTTGGGTTGTTGCTCATAACGTTTTCCTTAAAATTGAATGTTGGCCCTCTTACGAAGGTATAGATAAGTGGAGAGGGCCTTTACCACCTAACGAATAAGGACAGATTGTGCTCGAAAAGCAAGCCACAATCTATCCTTATTGGTTGATGCGTTTGGTGACGGCGGGTTTGAATTCGGCCATGATCGCGCCGACGGATCGCGGTTTGG
>JABDQX010000068.1 GCA_013042035.1 Gammaproteobacteria bacterium | reverse complement strand
CCGGTATCTGCTCAAAGCAACGGCGCGCCTCGCTTAGTAAACCTGGGGCGCTCAGTTGGTTACGGAACGGCTCGCTCATCAGTATTTCACTCCATACTTGCAGTATGGCCTGCATTATACTGAACTTTGCGAAAAAGTTTACGAATGGATTTTTTTCTTAATGCTGTAACCTATTGGTTTTCAACTAAATATTTTTTCTCCGGGAATTGCTGGTAACCCGTTAAAAACAGTGGGTTCTGAAAAAATTGCACACGAAATAATGTTCGGTGTTCATAAACCCATCGAGTACCGTACGTGATCAAGAAAACCTTGCACGGCGTGTAATGACCAATTGCCATGAAACACCTCCTTAAGCACCCCGTCCATCTCTTTTCCCTGGGATTCGGCGCGGGACTTGTTCCCTTCGCGCCGGGGACCATGGGGTCGCTGGTCGGCGTTATTTTTTACATTTTTCTTCAGTCCCTTGCTCTGTCCTGGCTTTCCTACCTTGCGATCATCGCAATCCTGTTCGTTCCGGGTGTTTGGTTTTGTGGGATGACGGCCCGCGCCCTGGGTGTGCATGATCATCCGGCCATCGTATGGGATGAGATTGTCGGGTTCCTGGTCACGATGGTTGCTGTCCCTGCGGGTTGGGGCTGGGTTCTATCGGGTTTCATGCTTTTTCGCTTCTTCGATATCGTCAAACCCTGGCCAATCGGGTTTATCGACGCCCATGTTGGGGGCGGGTTCGGTATTATGCTCGATGATCTGTTGGCTGGCGTATACGGGTTGGCCGTACTGCATGTTGCCGCGTTTGCGTTCAGTGAGATTTTAGTTTGGTGAGCTGTATGCAAAAGTCGCCTTGCACTCCCTAACGTCGTTAAAAACCCCCTAAAAATGCTCATTTACTTCGAGTAACCTCCGCTTTTTCGCTCGTTTTTGCTTCGTTATGCGGCACAATTCGACTTTTACATGTACCTCTGGTAAAAAATCATGGATTGGAATCGATGTTGAAATGTAGTCTCTTTTTCCTTGACGGGAATAGAGGCTTAGCGGTCTAATAACACCCTCGCTTGGCCAGGTAGCTCAGTCGGTAGAGCAGTGGACTAAAAATCCACGTGTCGGCAGTTCAATTCTGCCCCTGGCCACCTTAAAAATCATGGGCTTGTGTGTTTTTGTCTATCGTAATTACTCACTGACGCTGTATTAAAGAAGGTCTTTATGAAGATCGGTATTCCAAAAGAAACTATTCCCGGTGAATTCCGGGTTGCCACTGTCCCCGATGCGGTAAAAAAGTTTTGCGGCAAGGGTTTTACCGTATGCGTCGAGAAATCCGCTGGTGAGTCCGCCCATTTCACCGATGAGGCCTACGTTCAGGCGGGGGCGCAATTGGTAGGCAATGATGAGGCTCTGGGTGCGGATTTGGTATTGAAGGTTGGTGTACCGGCGCCGGGTGAAATCGATAAAATGAAGTCTGGCGGTGTCCTATGCTCATTGTTGGATCCCTGTCGTAATGAAAATGCGCTTACCGGATTGGCGGGAAAAGGTGTAACGGCGCTTGCCGTGGAGCTGATCCCACGCACCACCCGTGCGCAGTCCATGGATGTTTTGTCCTCCCAGGCCGGTATTGCCGGCTACCGCGCGATCATTGAGGCCGCGAGCCGTTACCCACGTTTCTTCCCCATGATGATGACCTCCGCGGGCGCCGCGCGGCCTGCCAAGCTGATCGTGCTCGGTGCTGGAGTCGCCGGATTGCAGGCAATCGCGACCGCGCGTCGGTTGGGTTGTGATGTGGAGGCATTCGATGTACGTCCGGCCGTGCGAGAAGAAATTCAGTCCTTGGGCGCCAAGTTCATCGATCTCGATGTTGGAGAAAGTGGCGCGGGGGAAGGCGGTTATGCCAAGGAACTGTCCGAGGAAGGCAAAAAACGGCAGCAGGCGGCCTTGACGGAATATCTCAAGAAGGCAAATATCATCGTTTCCACCGCCCTGATACCTTGTCGTGATGCGCCGGTGCTGATCACGGAAGATGCCGTGAAGGGTTTGGCCGAGGGGTCTGTTATTATCGATCTCGCGGCGGCATCCGGGGGCAACTGCCCATTGAGTGAACCCGATCAAGTGGTGGTCAAGCATGGTGTTTCCCTCGTCGGCCACACGAACTATCCCAGTATGGTCCCCGGTGACGCGAGCGCCTTTTATGCGCGTAACCTGTTTAACCTGGTCTCGATCCTGGTGGAGGAGAAAGAGGGAAATCTTGCCTGGAAAGACTTTGCCGAAGATGACATCAGCAAGGCGGCGACAGTCACCCGGGGTGGAGAGATCGTATATCAAAAGCCCTGATGGATTTTGACCACGCCGGGATTCCTTATTCCATACGGGTGCTCCTGAAATTCATAACGACGAGCTATAAAGTCACCAATCATATCCGAGGTCATTACCATGCCTGAAGTCGTGACGATCATGTCTCCCTCTCTAGTTGCGTTATACGTTTTTGTTCTAGCCTGTTTCATAGGCTACTTTGTCATTTGGGGCGTAACGCCTTCCCTTCACACGCCGCTTATCTCACTCACCAACGCCATCTCGGGAATCATCATCGTCGGGGCCTTGTTGGTGGCCGGTTTCCAAAATGCCAGCGCATCGGTTGAAACACTCGGGTTTCTGGCCGTATTGCTCGCCTCCATCAATATCTTTGGAGGTTTTTGGGTAACTCAGCGTATGTTGGCGATGTTCAAAAAGAAGCGATAAGACTTACGGATAAATACCATGGCACTTAGTATCGACACCCTCGCGTTCGCATATTTGGTTTCGGCCATCCTGTTCATCCTTGGCCTCAAGGGGCTGACATCACCTGCTACGGCGCGACGAGGGAGCTTCCAAGCCATCGTCGGCATGATAATCGCCGTCGCTGTTACGCTGCTTAGCCCGGAAATCAGTTCGGCAATCCGTCCTTACGGTATCATTGCTATTGCGGTGATTATAGGTGCCGCCATCGGCATCACCGTGGCCATCAAGATACAGATGACGGCCATGCCGCAATTAGTGGCCATGCTGCACAGCTTCGTGGGTCTCGCGGCCGTCTTGGTGGCCATCGGGACCTTTATCAACAAGGAAAGCACTGGAGGGTTGAATCCGGTTCTGATGGGAGAACTGGCCGCCGGAATCGTCATCGGCGCCATCACCTTCACCGGCTCCCTGATCGCCTTCGGTAAATTACAGGCGATTTTGAGTTCGGCCCCTGTGGTATTCACCGGTCAGCACTGGCTCAATCTCGCCTTGGGCGTTATCGCCATCGTCTTCGCCATCCATTTCGGCATGACTGGCAGTTATGTTTCCTTGGCCATTGTGACCATCATCTCCCTGGCGTTGGGATTCTTGCTCATCATCCCCATTGGCGGGGCCGATATGCCGGTGGTCATCTCCATGCTTAATTCCTACTCGGGATGGGCCGCGGCGGCAACCGGTTTCACGCTGCAAAATAATCTCTTGATCGTGACTGGCGCCTTGGTCGGGTTCTCCGGCGCGATCATTTCCTACATCATGTGCCGGGCCATGAACCGCTCCTTTATCAGCGTCATTCTGGGTGGATTCGGCGTGGCCGAAGGCGGTGAGGCATCGCCGATGGCCGCGGCCGCAGAGAAAGGCGTGAAAGCCGCCGGGGTCGAGGATGCCGTATTCTGGATGGATAACGAAGGCGCCAAGGTCATCGTAGTACCCGGTTACGGCATGGCAGTGGCTCAAGCCCAGCATGCCCTGAAAGAGGTTAAGGAAATCCTGGCAGGCCGCGGCGTTTCCGTGAAATTCGCCATTCACCCCGTGGCTGGTCGTATGCCAGGGCACATGAATGTCCTGCTGGCCGAGGCGGATATCCCTTACGATCAGGTTTTGGAAATGGATGAAATCAATCCGGAGTTCCCTAGCTGTGACGTAGCCATCGTGGTCGGGGCCAACGATGTTACCAATCCCGCCGCGAAGATCGACCCCACCAGCGATATCTATGGAATGCCGATCCTGGATGTGGAAAAGGCCAAGCAGATCTTCGTTATCAAACGCAGCATGCGCCCAGGCTATGCCGGCGTCGATAATCTGCTCTACTATCGCGATAATTGCTCAATGCTGTTCGGCGATGCAAAAGAGATGTGCGAAGGGCTGGCAGGTGCCCTGAAAGGCGGGCACTGATAATCATTTTGCTTCGTGAGATGAAATGCGCCTCGCTCTGCGGGGCGTTTTTTTCTGAGTAAGTGTGATGAGCCATCGTGTGGTATCAATTTAGGTATCTGAAAAACAAAGATCCTGGAAAATCCGATGCGCGAATCAAGGCCCAGCCCCTTTCGGCCTTGGCGCGAAGCGCTAACAAGTTCAAGGTAAAAGTGGATGAGTAATTTACTCACGAAAATGATAAAGACCCAACAAGCAACCTTGATAGTCATTTTTTACGCCCTGTTTTCTTAATGACGATCCGCCAGAGTTCTGCCCTTTGGCAAATGATGGACATCTTCCCCGATCTTCTCTCCATCCATTCCTCTCAACCGGATAGATATCCCTTCCTGCTGGAAAGCACGTTACAAAACGCCACCGACCATGACGCGGGTCAAAGCCGCTACGATATCCTGTTTGCGTTTCCGGAAAGAAAACTGGTGCAGGAATCCTCGGGGCATTTGAGCATGGATGGGCGCCGGATTCCCAACGGGGACTTCCTGGATGAATTGGATCTCTGGTTCACAAGAGAGCAAGATAACACTGTAATACGTGGTGAATGTCCATATGGTGACGACTACGGTAAAGACAGCCACGGAGGCTTGAAGAAGGGCAGGGGCCTGCCCCTACGTTCACTGCAATCTTCCGACCGGACGTTGCCGGATATTCCTTTCCGAGGTGGCTGGTTCCTGTATCTCGGTTATGAACTGGCCGGTCAAGTCGAACCGGTTCTCCATCCTCATCTGACCAGAAATACCGAACGTCATGCCGCCTCGATTGAAGCGCAATTCCCCATCGCGGTTGCCTGGCGGGTTCCTGCCGCCATCATCCGGGACAAGCACAGGCAGGAAACCATTTTGATTGCGGAGGCGAGTCACGCGGCCTGCATGGTGGATCTCAAAAGGGATGTGATGTCGGTGCAAGCTGGTGTGAAATCAGCCCCTATTCCCGACACGAATGCGCCGCTCGACAACCGGCAACAACCCATCGGTTTTACAGGAGAAAATAATCGAAAGGCGTTGCCGTGCGCGGCACTGCGGGAGGATCCTGCCGACGAATTCCTCGCACGTGTCGATAGAATCAAGCGTTACATCCACGAAGGCGATGTCTTTCAGGTAAACCTTTCCCGTGGCTGGCAGGGATGTTTGCGGGAAGGCATCACGTCTTCGCGCCTCTACGACAGGTTACGACAACACAATCCCGCCGCGTTCGCCGGTCTTGCGGTATGGGATAATCTTGCGATTATCAGCTCCTCTCCGGAACGGTTGGTTCGTATCCGGGATGGCGTGGTGGAAACCCGGCCCATCGCTGGCACCCATCCCAGAAATCAGGATCGTGCAACGGATCACGGGTTATCGAATGCATTGATGTCCCATCCCAAGGAGCGCGCCGAACACATCATGCTCATCGATCTCGAACGCAATGACTTGGGCAGGGTGTGCCAACCCGGTAGCGTCCGGGTCGATGAGTTGATGGTCCTGGAGTCCTATGCCCATGTGCACCATATCGTATCCAACATACGCGGCGCGCTCTTGCCGGATACTACACCGGGGCAGGTCTTGCGGGCCGTCTTTCCCGGCGGCACCATTACCGGTTGCCCGAAGGTTCGCTGCATGGAGATCATCGCTGAACTGGAACAGGTACCGCGAGGCCCCTATACCGGCGCGATGGGATATCTCAATCTGGACGGCAGCGCGGATCTGAACATACTTATCCGCAGCATTTGCCGACACGGTGACAGGGTTGGATTGCGAGCAGGGGCCGGGATCGTGGCCGATTCCCTACCCGAACGGGAACTCGATGAAACACGGCACAAGGCACGGGGACCGCTGAGCGCATTGTAGGGGCAGGCCCCATACGCGCCAATTTAACCGCCGTTTACGTTTTCCCACTCTGTGATCTCTGTGTCCTCTGTGGTAGAAAAATTCTTAAAAAATGCAACGCCAAAAACAACAAATCGGCGCGAACGCGGCTCAGGCCGGGCCGGGGGCCGTAACCCGGCATCTTTCCCTCGTCAACGGACAACCGAGCAACAGCATTTCCATCACTGATCGCGGATTCCAGTATGGCGATGGGGTTTTCGAAACCCTGGCCGTGGACAACGGCGCGCCATTGTGTCTGACAGACCATCTGGAACGCCTCGCCCGTGGTTGCCGGCAATTGAGGATCCGCGAACCCGATCGGGCGCTTCTGGAAGAAGAAATCGAAACCGTGGCAGGTAACCTTGAACGGGGCGTGCTGAAAATAATCATCAGCCGTGGCTCGAGTGGACGTGGCTACACACCCGCTGCCGACACCTCGCCGACCCGGGTCGTTGCCGTTTTCGATTGGCCGGATTACCCGCCAGAATACCACGAGCATGGCGTAGAGACTTTTTTATGCGAGACCCATCTGGGGCGGAATCCCAGCCTGGCGGGGATCAAACACCTCAACCGTCTGGAGCAGATACTCGCCAGGGTGGAGTGCCGGGAACGCGGGTTGCCTGAAGGGATCATGGCGGATACCGATGGCAATCTCATTGAGGGTACCATGAGCAATCTGTTTTTGGTTCAAGGAAACGAATTGATGACGCCGATATTGACCCACGGCGGTATTCGCGGCATCGTCCGAGATCGAATCATCCGTCTGGCGCGATCGGCCGGAGGGATCGGTGTTCGGGAGTTGGCATTGCCGCTGGCTGCCCTGCATGGCGCCGATGAGGTCTTTTTCTGCAATAGCCTGATAGGCATATGGCCGGTGAGAAGGCTCGAAAAATACACCTACGCCGCCGGCCCCGTTGCTCGACGGCTGCGGGCGGAGTTGCTCGAACGACGAATTACCTGTTTCGCCCCGCGAGGTGGGGC
>JABDQX010000067.1 GCA_013042035.1 Gammaproteobacteria bacterium | reverse complement strand
GGTGGATACATATGGTTCTTCATGGGGTTATAGCGGTATCCTCCTTCGACCTGCA
This sequence comes from Gammaproteobacteria bacterium, assembly GCA_013042035.1. Taxonomy (GTDB): domain Bacteria; phylum Pseudomonadota; class Gammaproteobacteria; order HK1; family HK1; genus JABDQX01. Next base: position 4,390 of record JABDQX010000067.1, on the reverse strand, counting down.
TCTCTTGCCGGGCCACGAGCCCCCCTTCGATAGTGACGCTTTCTGCCCGGATCGCGCCCTCTGCCCGGATATCTTCTTCCACATCCAGGGTGTCCGCGGTGATGGCGCCACCGGCCACGAGCGCACCGGCCGTTTGAACCGGAGCGTTGATTTGCACGGGAGCGTCGGAAGAACCGGAGCGGATAACGCCGGCTATGCGAACGATATCGCCGTCTTCATTGCCGAACCTGACGTCGCTCTCGCTGAGTGTGTTGACTGAAACGACAGTCTGCTCAACCGTCAAATTTCCGCTAATGATCGTTTTGGCATCCGCGCCTTCATCATCTGTCCCCTGAATATCCAGATCGCCGGAGAAGGTGGCATCGGATGTGACGGATAGGGATTCGGCCTGGAGGAAACCTGCGACCTGCAATGGCGCCTGCGGGTCATCGGTCCCGACGCCGAGCCTGCCCTTGACAAGCAGTTGCCCGTCCACGGTCGCCTTTTCGGTACCGTGCACGGTTCCCACGACATCCAGACCGGCAGCCGGGGCCGTTGTTCCTATTCCGGTCTTGCCGTCCTGATCCACGTAAATGGCATGTTCAGGACCCGGTTGCCCGTCTTTATCAACGCCATTCAGGGAGTAGCTGTTGAGCGTTAACTTGAATTCCGGTTTCCCTTCCACGGTGACGGTCTCGGTGGACATCACGCCCAGGCTCAGATCGAACTCGATGGACAGGTCGAAATCCTTGGACTTGTAGGCCAGCGCCGTCCCCGGTTCGCTGACATAAATGGCAAAGAGGGTTTGGTTGTCATCCAGATAGAATCCCACTTCCCTAACCCAGTACTCTTCCTCGCCCGAGAAAATGGCCGTTATGCGAAGCTGGTCATGTTCCAGTACCGTTATATCGGTCACATCCACGCGTTGTTTTTCACCGGCGAGTTCCGAAATCGACTCGCTGGCCACATAACCGTCATTACCTTTCCCATCTCCGGAATCCTTTCCATCGCCCAGGGCAACCTGAGTGATGTTTATCGTGCCACCTTCCTGAAGGGACTCGATGATGGCGGCATTGCCTGCGTTGGTAATAATGGGCGCCAATGGGTTATCTAATGGGTTAGCCATTATTTTCTCCTGGTATCGGTCCACGAAGGACACAAAGGAACGCGAAAAGTAAAGCGAAATATTCTTACTATATTTCAGTCTGATGCAGCGCAAAAATTTCGCTTTAGTTTTTGCGTAATCAGTATTTTCACGAAACTTGACCGCCGGCCACGTCCCAAACGGGATCGAGCGTTTCATCTTGGGCAACACGCATCCGCATATTTACAAATGCAAACAGGTGGGCGGCGCCGACAGTCACTACACTCAAATCCATCCCCAGAGACACCTTCGTAAAAGACGGCGTTGTCTTCACGTAGGCGAATCCGAAAAAATGCAACGGAGAGGCCGGTCGTACCGTCATACCTTCCTTGAATCTCAGTGAAACAAAGCGCGGATCCGCCTTAAAAGAAGAAAACCCGAACAAGCTCAGCCCTGCCGCGGGCCTTATGCGCGCGTCGATATTGAATGTCTTCTCTTGATGGGTAAGACGGCTTTTGTGTTCGGAAAATCCAAACAGATTCAGCGCCGCCGCCGAGGTCACGTTCGCATTGATGTTAAAGCTCTTTTCTTGATGGAGCAGTTGGGCCTTGCGCACGGCGAAGCTTGAGAAACTTAGGGAATCCCCCATGACAAGCCCGCCGTCGAACACCGCTTTTAGCCGAAATTCATAATGACTTCGGGCCGGTTTTACCGCATCCACATCCCGGCAAAGCGTGTCATAAAATTCTCCGGTCAATTCTTTCGCGTCGAATTGCTCAAAATTGCTGTTAAGACAAAGCTCCAGAAAAAATGTATGGGGCGCATCCGGCGGTGTGGCCTGCCACCATTCCGTCAGGTCGACAATCACCCCCTGGGCAGCCAGGCTTTCCTTTACGGATGCCACCGTACCTTTACGTTTATGGATCTTGGAGTTTGTCCTGAGCACTTCGCGCCGGGTCTCGAGCGACCAACCGTCGGGACCATCGTGCCAGGCATCCGCGGACACGGCCCAGGCGAGCCATGGCAACAACGCTTCGGGGCAATTTTCGATATCCCACAGTGGTTCTATGGGTACGGAAAACGCGTCCGCGCTAAAGCGACGATCAATTAACTCGACAATGGCACGCTCCAGAGGCGTCGCATTGGGGGGCAGTAGTTTCTCGCTCATGACTCTTTGAAGGTCAAATGAAGACCGTAGTTTTCCGGATCATCGGGGTCGATATTGCAATAAGCGCTTTGGTCATCCCCAACGGTAATATTTTGAACAAGTGGCGTATCTTCACTTGTCGCGCTCGTCTGGGCGTCGCAGTAGACAACGCCATCGACTATCAACTGGGTAATGGTGACATTCCGCACCCCCGCCTGATGCAGTGCCGCGTGAATGCCGGAGATCGTGATATCGTCGCCCAAGTTGTGGTGATCCACGGTATAGTGCTGCAGTTGCGCTTCGGCGTTGTTTTTCGTTTCCTCTATGCCGACCCCTTCGGATACTGTCACCTGTGCCCAAATCGCATACTCGATGATCCCGGCTTTCTTGACGCGCACCTCATCCGTGATAGGTCGAACCTCTTCCGCGTTAAGACAATCTTCCACTGCCGCAATCAGCCCATCGGAAGGCAGGCCGTCTTTTCGATCGGACAGGACAAAGACATCCACCACCCCCGGGTCCGGCGAGTCCACGCTGATGTCCTTCACGTTTTCCTTGAAAGGTTCGTCCTCGTCGTCATTGCCCTCGTAAAATGCCTGACGGGCGTAAAACTCATAGGCACCCTGGGAACCGGCGCAGGAAAACCCCTCGAAGGCCATTTGCACCTGGGAACGAAGCGACTCGTCTTCCTCGAGGGTCGCGGGGATAGGGGGGCTTGCCTCCGGATCGCCGGGGTCCAGTTCTTGGCGGGAAAGAGAAAACAGCGCCGCCAAATGGTCCAGGTTGCTGCCGGTGGCGGTGGCCAGCATGACATTGCGGGCCGCCTCGTTGATGCGCTGGCGGACATACATCTCCCGATAGGAGAACACCTGCAACAGTTTGTAGAGAGGCTCACTTTCCCGCCACTCATACCCGTCGAACTGCGGGTCGATCTCGGCCAGCGTCGCTTTGGAATCGTTCAAGATCGTTTCGTAACTCAAAGACTCCACCACGTCGGGTGGCGGCAATTTCGATAGATCGATTTTTGTGAACATACTCATGACGGATTAAAAACCTTTAGTGCTCGGGAGTTCTTCATTGGCGCGGCTATCGCTCACATATCCAGGACCATGTTGTCCAGCCGGAAAAAATCCTGGCTCATAATCCAATAGCCCTCCAGGGTCAGGTCGATCTTTCCTTGTTCGTGTTCGCTGTCATTGACAATAATGCGGCTGAAACGAACACGGGATTCGTATCGCGCCAGGGATTCGGACACGGCCACCTGAATTCTGGCTTTCAGGAACTCGTCCATGGGTTGGCCTAGGAGGTAAAACAACCGGGAACCATAGTCACGCCGCATCACGCGCGAGCCGACCGGGGTGGTCAAAATATCTTCGATGGATTTTTTGACATGTTCGTATTCGCTGGTAATTGCTTTGCCGGTTGCGGCATCCATCCCAAAATAAGCCATGTGACACTCTTTTATCTTTTTACTGCAAAATAAGTTCCGAAAACTTATCCCAATTCGATACAGCGGAAACCAAAAAGGTTCTCAAGAATTTTTTGGCGCCATGGTTTTAAATTAATTTTGTTAAAAATTTTTCAGATAAAAAATCATATTTAATTGCACATTACGATGCGGCATAGTCGCATCATTGAAAATCCAATATCAACATATTTTGATGACAACGATCATGCTCTCTAATTTCCAATAATGTTCATTTCAAATAATGCTATTTCCAATAATATTTATTTAATATGATGATATTTCCAATAATTCTTTATTTTTAATAATGTGTTGGGCCAAGTGGTTTTTTATGCCTACGTTGCGCAGGTAAAACGGTGTGGCGTCTTAGAGCGTGTCTGAAAATAGAGTTTTTCACAGTCTCTGCAGTGTTCTTCTGTGCGCTATATTGTTGCTTTTTAAGACTTTATAACCACAGAGGACACAGCGTAGCCGAGCCGCATTAACCAAGTTTTGTCACCGTCCCTGGCACTGGGTTCCGCCAATCCCTGGCGGAATGACGAAAACGGTGTTATTGAGGCCGGCGGCTTTTAATTTTGCTGTTACCGTCATCCCGGCATGGATGCCGGGATCCAGCGCCAGGGATGGTAAAAAACGTTCACGAAAAACGAGAAATAGCCGGATAGTAGTACAGAGATCCCGTAGATAGGCTACCGAAAATGCACACAAAATTGGA
>JABDQX010000062.1 GCA_013042035.1 Gammaproteobacteria bacterium | reverse complement strand
GACGTGCATAGAATCCCAGGATCAGCGCAACGGTTCCACCACTGACCCCAGGGATGATATCGGCCGTCCCCATGCAGAAACCTTTGAGGAGGGTGATAATCGTTTGCGGTATATGACTATTCATCTGTGTTACATGGATGGTCTGTGAATTTAGCCTGAATCCGTGATTTCACGCGCCGATATTTAGCACATGTTTTCATAGTGATGAGCGAGATATTCTCATTAGTATTACGGTTAGATACAAGTGCAAACCATCTCGCTTTAGTTTTTGCGTAGTGAATATTTCACTATACGGACGAATGCCGGATGATGAAGTTATAAATTCTCGTGGTAAGTGCTGATCCGTTCCGCCAAATCCACGAGATTCATCGCGGTCAGGGTGGGCTCGATTCCCCACGGATCAAACAGCGCCTCGGGAGATCGCCGAACCCATGCTGCCCGCATTCCGAAAGATATTGCCCCCATCACATCGAAAGGGTTACCGGATACAAGCCAGGCCGTTGCGGCCAACGAGCGGGAGCTTCTTAGAAAATGGCCATACACCGCCGGATCCGGTTTGAAGGACTTGATATCATCGACGCTCACGATATCCACAAAATATCCGCCAATACCCGCGTTTCCCAATAGCCTTTCCACGACATCGGCCGAACCGTTGGAGAATGCAAATAGCCGAAAACCGTTTTCCGTTGCACACGCCAATCCTTCCTCGGTATCATCGAACGCTGGCAGCGTTTCATAGGTAGCGATCAGCGCCTGCCTGTCGCCGGGGTTCAGCGTCAGGTCAAAGGATGAGCAGGTAAAATCCAGGGCCTCCCGAATACACACGGAGAACTTTGCGTAGTTTTGCATCAAGGCACGGCGAAACGAGTATTCGAGTTGTTTTTCCCGCCAAAGACGGGAGAATGCCGGTGCCGAATTTCCGACGTGTTTTTCCAGGGCGATTGTGACGCCGTTGGTATCCACCAACGTACCATAGACATCGAATGCAAGTGTAATTGGCATGGTATTTTTCCGTGGAAATGTGATTTTCAAAGGCTACGATGAAAGATTCAGAACCGGTGGGGCGACGTAGGATGCTGGTAAGCCGCTCAAGCGAACCGCATCAATACCGCTATTCAACATACCTTGCCATCGGGAATCCAAACAAGCAATGAGCATGAAGATTCGGGTCGAAAACCTGGGCGTATTACAGCAGGCGGAGTTTACCTTGGGTGATCTGACGATCATCTGCGGCGAGAATAATACCGGCAAAACCTACGCGACCTATGCGCTGTATGGGTTTCTCTCTAACTGGCGAGAGGCTATATCCATTCCTATTCCTGAAGAAACCATCCAGGCATTGTTGTCGGATGGCGCGATTTCCATCGATATTACCGAATATCAGAAAAAGGCCCCGTCCCTTCTTGAAAATGGATGTTTCGCTTACATTGGGCAGTTACCCAGGATATTTGCCGCACCCAAAGAAAGGTTCAAGGAAAGCAAATTCCTCGTTAGCGTAGCCCATGATGATATGGATATTTCCAGAGAATACGAGAATATTATCAGGACAGCAGAAAATAACATCGGGCTTTTCTCCCTTACCAAGGCACAAGACAGCACCGATCTGGTTATTACCCTATTGGTGGAAAAAGAAACACTAAAGATCCCGCAGGGTACTTTTGCGCGGGTGATTGCAGATGTATTGAAAACGATTATATTTGCGCCTCTTTTCTCTGCTACATTTATTGCCAGTGCGGAACGAACCGGTGCTGTCACTTTTCGCAAGGAATTGGATTTTGCCAGGAATCGCGTTGTTGACAAGGTAGGCCGTTTTTTTGAGGAGATAGGGAAAGATCGCGAGAAGCTTAATCCGATAAAGCTATTCTCGACGTTTATTGACGAGGACGAGGTTTATGAGGGTTACGCATTACCGGTAGACAAAAACGTGGAATTCACCCGGCAACTGGAAGCTATTTCAAAAAAAACCAGCATCCTTTCAGAAAACCACCCGGAAATCCTCTCCGACTTCTCCGACATTGTCGGCGGAGAATATACCGTCACCCAACATGACCAACTCTATTTCCTGCCCAAGGGCAAACACAGCGTCAAGCTAACCATGGATGAAAGCTCAAGCGCGGTGCGCTCCCTCTTGGACATCGGTTTTTATCTCAAGCACATTGCAAAGCCAGGCGACATCCTGATGGTGGATGAACCCGAGTTGAACCTGCACCCGGAGAATCAGCGGCGGGTCGCGCGGCTGTTTGCCCGGCTGGTCAATCTCGGCATCAAGGTTTTTATCACCACCCACAGCGACTACATCATCAAGGAACTCAATACCCTGATCATGCTAAATGGTGACAGGCCGCATCTCAAAAGAATTATCGAACAGGAGGGTTATCTGCCACAGGAGCTGCTTTCTCCAGATAGAATCAGGGTCTACATTGCCGAAGAAGGACTGATAAAACAGGAAGGCAAAAGAAGAAGGGTCCGAGCATTAACCTTTACGCCCGCCGACATCGATCCGGAACTGGGCATTGAGGTAGGCAGTTTCGATAAAACCATTGGAACTATGAATCGAATCCAGGACGATATCATATGGGGTGAAGAGTGATGCCAGATGACATCCGTATTCTCCATGAAATGATTAAGAAGACAGCCACAATACCCATCGGAAGGGACGCTTACCAGAAAAAAAGGCAGGTTACACTCGACGAGCCCGAGGAACCGACGACCGGGAACGTTACAATTACCGGACTACCGGATCATGCCATCGTCATCAAGGCCGATAAATTCTCATCTCCCGACACGGTGTTTGCCTGTTCAAACGGAGAATGCAAACGCGCGGATTTCATCATCGTTGCCGACACGGGTAAAAAACGGGTCATCCTTTGCATTGAAATGAAGGCGAGAAAAACCGCGCAAAGAAACGGCAACAAATATATCATTCAGCAGCTTAAGGGAGCGCAGTGTTTTATAGGTTATTGCAGGGAAATCGGAAAATCCTTCTGGCAATCACCAAATTTCCTGGACAATTACGAGTATCGTTTCATCAATATTGCCCCCAATAATATCCCCAGAAGAGAAACACGCGTATATCCGAAAATGGGTACCCATGATGAGCCGGAGAAGATGTTGAAGGTTCGCAATCCCAAACACGGCCACCTGGAATTCAACCAATTGGCCGGAAAAGGCAACCTCACATAACACCGCTTTCCCCAACAAACCATCCCGAACAGGACTCAAAATCAGTGAAACCGGACATCACCGAAACCACCGATTCCGACATTTCCGCATCGCGCGCGGAACAGACACACCAACTAAACGTTGGCGACCAAACCATTCACGCCCGGCGCAATCCCGGGAAATGGCGCAACATTAAATGGATAACCAATGCTGTCTGGCTCATTTTTTTCTTCGGCGCTTATTTTCGCTGGGATGACCGGCAAGCGGTGCTGTGGGATATCCCCCATCGCCAGTTTCATTTATTCGGCGTGACGATTCTACCCCAGGATTTCTGGTTACTTTCACTGGTATTGTTGTTTTTCGCCATGCTGCTGGCCGTGGCAACGGCGATCGCGGGGCGCGTCTGGTGTGGTTTTTTCTGCTTCCAGACGGTCTGGACCGATATTTTTACCTGGATTGAGGACAAACTGGAAGGGAACCCTCAAAAACGCAGGAAACTGGACAAAGCGCCCTGGAGTGTGGCCAAGATCCGAATCAAGGCCATAAAACATCTCCTCTGGCTGTTGATTTCGGTATTTACCGGTATTTCTTTTGTGGCCTGGTTCACGGATGTCTACCAGTTGTGGGCGGACCTTGTGACCCTGGCCCCTCGTTCCGGCGTATGGACAACCATCGTGATTTTCACCGCCGGCACCTATCTGTTGGCCGGATTCATGCGAGAACAGGTGTGTCTCTGGCTCTGTCCGTATGCCCGCATCCAGTCGGCCATGGTGGACAGACATACCGTGATTCCCACCTACGATGAAAGACGCGGCGAGCCGCGCGGACACGTGAAGAAAAAGCTCAAATCGATGCAATCTCCGGGCGGAGACTGCATCGATTGCGGACTGTGCGTTACCGCCTGCCCCACGGGGGTCGATATCCGCGCCGGGTTACAGGAAGGGTGCCTGATGTGCGCTTTGTGTCTTGATGCCTGTGATACCGTGATGGACAAGGTAGGACGGCCGAAAGGATTGATTCGCTACGCCTCCCTCGACGAGATCGAATCGGACGTAATCCTCCCGTTATCAAGCCGAACCAGGGTTTGGATCTATGGGGTGATCCTATCGATTGCCGCCGCCGGGGTTGTGTATGGCCTTGCCGGGTTGGACACTGTCGAACTCAACGTATTGCACACCCGCCAACCTTTGTATGTGCTGCAAAGTGATGGCTCCATACAAAATCAATATACCCTCAAGGTGTTGAATAAAATGACCCATGATGTCGATGTGCGGATCTCCGCAACGGGGCCTGCCGGCTTCAGGCTGATAAACGCCCGGGAAATCATCACCGCACGGGGCAGTACGGTAACACCGGCGATGGTTTTTGTACGGATACCACGGGAAAATCTTACGGCGCGCTCGCTCCCGATTACTTTCCGTATTGAGGGGACTGTCGATTCGGAGGCGTTCATCAGCGAGCGGGAAAGTATTTTCGTGGGGCCGTGATTTTCCACTCATTTAGCTTCGGCAGTGAGTGAGAGATCACATGTTTTTTGGATTAGTGCGTGTCTAGCGTATGCCAAGCCACGCTTGAGTTCCTCTTTCAAACCAATGAATTCTTCAAGTGTTCCTCCTACACCACGTCCCGCATGGCGCAATCCATGGATCCTCGGGGGGGGTTTTATCATTGTTGTCGTCCTGTCGGCAAATGCCGCCATGATCTATCTGGCGATAGACAGCAATCCGGGACTCGTGGTGGAAGATTATTATGACAAGGGGCAGGACTATGAAAAAACCGTTCTTACCCGGCAGGCCCTCAGCCAACAGCTATCGCTGCGGATAGACGCACCGCGGGAAATCCAGTTGGGGGAGGCGACGACGTTTCAACTCACGGGCGTTGACAATACCGACCAACCCATTCAGATCGACGCGGTTACCCTGCACGCCTATCGTC
>JABDQX010000058.1 GCA_013042035.1 Gammaproteobacteria bacterium | reverse complement strand
GAAATGGTGTTTACCCGCCACCGGGCCATTGCCGAGGTGGCCCTGGATATCCTCAAAAATACCACCCGTTACCCCATTGAGCCGGACGAGCTGTATGTAGATCTGGTGAGGACTGCTCAAGAACTTCGTATGAAAGGGGAATTTGTTATTGCATTAGGGAAATGGCGTTATTCATTGCCAGATTACTTTCTTGAAAAGGGTGATCAATCGCTCGCGATAAAACTGGTCCAGTCTTTAGTCCAGGCGGATAGCACGGATTCTTATCTCCGCGTCAAACTCTCCGAGCTATTCCGCAAGGCCGGACAACCGGAGCAATCCCTCAAGGCATTCCGGGATGCGCCCCGGCCCGATGACGACCGGGCCTTCTTCCACGAGTGGGCAGTAGCCGAAGGGGAGCAGGACAACCTCGCCCTTGATGCCTGGCTGGATGCGGTGGCGCTCGCCGACGACACCGCCCGGCGTCCGCCGAGCAACAAGGATGGAGTCATATATCTTGCCGGTTTCGCGTTTGCCTGCCGGGAACTGTTCCGGGCCTATAATAGCTGGATCTTTATGGAAGGCTGTGGTGCCGCCAGCGATCTGGGGCTAGTGCTGCCCTATTTGAACCCGAAGACCAAGCGCTTCCTTTCCGAAACACAGGCCACCGCATGGGACGCGGGCGTCGAGAGGGTCTCCCCCGCCGAGGCCCTCAGACGCATCCAGGCAGCGGCTCTCGCCGCCTACGACCAGCGGGAGGCCGAGCTCCAGGACTGGGTGCAGCCGGCCCCGGAGCTTGCCTTTGAGGGACTGAAATCGTTGGTCGATTCAGTTCAGTGAATAAAAAACCCATGATATTTAGCGGGTTCTTGGCGGAGATCCCGATCGGAAACGGGTTTTTTGCGCCCTGGAATGGCGAAATTCCGATCGGAATCTTCGAGATCCGGATCGGAATTCACAGGATTCGGATCGGAATCTGCGAGATTCGGATCGGAATCCACAAAATTCTGATCGGAATTTCCGAGATCCGGATCGGAATCTACAAAATGCCGATCGGAAATACTGAAAACCGGATCGGAATCCTCGTGTTTCCGATCCGGTTTGCCCTGATTCCGATCAGAAACACGGCAAAGCAAATCTGAAATGTGGCATTTGAGATCCGAAACACCGCGTTTTTCCGGTTCCCACATTCCGACATAGCCGAAACAAAAAACAACATTACGAAACCCTAAACCGAGTCCTACTACCCTATGCCCGATACTACGTCCGATACTACGTCCGATACCAATCTTCCCCTACCCGGTTTCCGCGATCTGGATCTGCCCGCCGCGTTATTGAGTGCGCTCGATGAAGTCGGCTACGAAACACCGACCCCGATCCAGACCCAGGCCATTCCTTATCTATTGGAAGGCTCCGATCTCCTCGGGCGCGCCCCCAGCGGCACCGGCAAGACCGCCGCTTTCGCCTTGCCGCTGCTGTCGCGGCTCGATATCGAGCAGCAGCAAGTACAGGTCATGGTCCTGGCGCCGACACGGGAACTGGCGATCCAGGTGGCGGAGGCCTTTCGGCGTTATGCCGCCCACCTCCAGGGATTTCACGTGTTGCCGATCTATGGCGGTCAGGATTACACAAGACAGATACAGCAGCTAAAGCGGGGTGTGCACGTGGTTGTCGGCACCCCGGGCCGGGTGATGGATCACATGCGCCGGGGCACCCTCCAGTTGGATGCGTTGCGGGCGCTGGTGCTCGATGAAGCCGATGAAATGCTGCGCATGGGTTTTATCGATGATGTCCAGTGGATATTGGATCAGACACCGGCACAGCGTCAGATGGCGCTTTTTTCGGCGACCATACCCAAAGAGATACAGCGTATCGCCCGGCGTTATCTGCGGGACCCCAAGGAGATCGCCATCGCGTCCCGCACGGCCACTGCGGAGACGATCCATCAGCGTTACTGGCTGGTCGGTGGCCTGCACAAGCTGGACGCCTTGACGCGGATCCTGGAGGTGGAGCCCTTTGATGCCTTGATTATGTTCGTGCGCACCAAGACCGCCACC
>JABDQX010000056.1 GCA_013042035.1 Gammaproteobacteria bacterium | reverse complement strand
GGTGGCTCATCGGCCCCTACGTCCATGCCCCCCTTCAATCGCGATTTTTCTGAGAACCAACTTGTAATCCGGAATAGCCGTCCCCATATTGCCCGATAGTCATGAATTATTCGGGCTTTAAGAGATGGTGTCTGAAATCGCGAGGCGATAGCCCGGGGATTTTTCAGACACGCTCTAAGGTAACCCAACAGAAAAAAACAGTCCCCCTTTGCTGGTTTTTTTGCCCTGCTTCTGTGTTGCAATGACAGTTAGAGCCGTTTTGTTAAAGGGTATCGTCGCGAAAAAAGCCGATATCACTTTAATCGAACAGGCTCTTATATCGTTCACTATGCGCCCGTGATTGCGCCTTGAAGCTGAAAAAGCATTCCAAACAATTCGACCCGCGCAAATCGGATATGGTTTTTTCTGTTGGTTACCTCCCGCCCTATCTCTACCACGATTGATATCAAAATTTGTCATTTCTCATTCGCTGCCAACGGCCGTCAATGAGAAGTTACCCAAGGTGAACCATGACCCCGGAACAACACACGGCACAAGAATGCCAAGACATGAAGTTTGATAATCAAAAACCGGCGTCTCCTGATAAGTCGTCAGTGGAAGTATCGCCGTCGGATGGACCAGCCACTGGCGAAGTTCCCGAAAAACTCATCGAGAATGCGGGCACCATCGACGATGCCGTCGATGACGGGAAACACAATACACAGGAGACAACCCAGGGAGCAGCTAACGGCGACTCGGTGGAAGCGGCCGGTGACGCAGTGTTCGATGATCTCACTTCTCGCCTGATGACGGCCGAACAACAGGTCGAAGAACATCGCGCCGGTGTGCTCAGGTTGCAAGCGGAAATGGAAAATCTGCGCAAACGCTCGGCAAGGGAGATCGAGAATGCCCACAAGTATGGTCTGGACCGATTCGTATTGGAATTGCTACCGGTAAAAGACAGTATGGAACTGGGTGTGGCCGCCGCCAATGGCGAGGACGTGGATCTGACGGCCATGCGGGAAGGCATGGTGCTGACACTGAAAATGTTCGCGACCGCCATGGAGAAATTCGGTGTGGAAGAAGTCGCCCCAGTACAAGGCGATCGCTTCGATCACGAACGCCATCAGGCCATATCCGTGCAGGAAGACAAAGAAAAGGAATCGGGGGCAGTACTGGTGAGTGTGCAAAAAGGATGCCTCCTGAACGGTCGGCTGATACGCCCGGCGATGGTTATCGTCAACAAATAAATTTCGGCGCAACCGGAATTTATTTGTTAAAAAAGAATTGAAATGGCAATTCCAGGCCCCAACATTAAAAACACCATCATTCATATAATTTTCTCCAGCACCCCTTGGCGGCTTGGGGGAAATTATGCGGACGGATATACCTCGAACGGGCCGCTTCTTCGGTTTTGAACACAGATGGATCGCCGAATGGTACTGAAAATTACGCTTACCATTGGCAATGTTACACACTCTAATAGCATTCGCTTGTTCTGCCGAAATTAAAATACAGGCATTAACAATATAAATTGCGGCGCAACCGGAATTTACGGAGACAAAAAAATGGCAAAGATAATTGGAATCGATTTAGGCACGACGAACTCCTGTGTCGCAATCATGGAAAGTGGCAAACAGCGGGTAATCGAAAACAGCGAAGGGGATCGAACGACACCTTCCATTGTCGCCTGGACCAAGGATGACGAGGTGCTCGTCGGGCAATCGGCCAAACGTCAGGCCGTCACCAACCCAAGCGATACGCTTTTTGCAATCAAGCGCCTGATTGGTCGTAAATTCAAAGACGATGTCGTACAACGAGACATCAAGATGGTGCCCTATAACATCGTTGGTGCCGACAATGGCGATGCGTGGGTGGCCGTGAAAGGGAAAAAACTTGCGCCACCGGAGATATCGGCACGAGTGCTGATGAAAATGAAGTCGACCGCCGAGGATTATCTGGGTGAATCCATAACAGAGGCCGTCATCACGGTCCCTGCCTATTTTAACGACTCACAGCGTCAGGCAACCAAGGATGCCGGTCGTATTGCCGGTCTCGAGGTCAAGCGGATCATCAATGAACCCACTGCCGCGGCACTTGCCTACGGTATGGATAAAAAACGCGGTGACGCCAAGATTGCCGTCTACGACCTTGGCGGTGGCACCTTCGATATCTCCATCATCGAAATCGCCGATGTGGAAGGAGAACATCAGTTCGAAGTGCTGTCCACGAACGGCGACACCTTCCTGGGTGGAGAAGACTTCGACGTTCGCATCATGGATTACATCGCCGACGAATTCAAAAAAGAGGCAGGCATTGACCTGCATAACGATCCCTTGGCGTTGCAGCGTCTGAAAGAAACGGCGGAAAAGGCCAAGATCGAGCTCTCTTCCAGTCAGCAAACGGATATCAATCTGCCTTACATCACGGCCGATGCCTCGGGTCCCAAGCATCTCAACATGAAACTGACCCGGGCGAAACTCGAATCCCTGGTGGAAGAACTCATTAATCGCACCATTGGTCCGTGCCAGGTGGCGTTGAAAGACGCTGGCATCAAACCATCGGAGATCGATGATGTCATTATTGTGGGCGGGCAGAGCCGCATGCCCATGGTGCAGCAGGTTGCCAAGAACATCTTCGGCAAGGAAGCCCGTAAGGATGTCAACCCGGATGAGGCGGTGGCTATTGGTGCAGCCATCCAGGGCGGTGTGCTCTCGGGGGATGTCAAGGATGTCCTGTTGCTGGATGTAACTCCGTTGTCGCTGGGCATCGAAACACTCGGTGGCGTGATGACCAAGCTTATCGAGAAAAACACGACGATTCCCACCAAGGCGTCCCAGGTCTTCTCCACGGCCGAAGACAATCAGCGGGCCGTGACCGTGCACGTACTGCAGGGGGAACGGGAAGTGGCATCGGCCAACAAATCCCTGGGTCGGTTCGATCTTGCCGACATCCCGCCGGCGCCGCGGGGCATACCGCAGGTTGAGGTGACTTTCGACATCGACGCAAACGGTATCCTGAATGTGTCGGCAAAGGACAAGGCGACCAACAAGGAACAGTCCATCGTCATCCGCGCCTCCAGTGGTCTGTCGGACGAAGAGATCGATGGAATGGTCAAGGACGCCGAGGCCCATGCCGCGGAGGACAAAAAGTTCCATGAGGTCGTCAGTGCCAGAAATCAGGCCGATAACCTGATCCATTCCACCAACAAAACCCTGAAGGATATGGAGGGCAAGGTGGAAGATGCCGAGAAACAGGCTATCGAAGCGGCGATCAGCGATCTTCAGGAAACCGTAAAAGGAGACGACAAAGACGCCATCGAGGCAAAAACCAACGCTTTGTCCGATCTCGCCGGAAAACTCGCGGAGAGAATGTACCAGCAGCAGGCGGAAGCGGCCGCCGATGCCGGTGTCGACCCGACAGATGGCGCGGGTTCCGGAGATGCCGGATCGGACGGCGGTAGCGCGAGTCCTGGCAACGAAGATGTCGTCGATGCCGAATTCGAGGAAGTCAAAGACAAAAAATAATCCAAGGAGTTCGATAGACTCTCAGGGCGTGCGGGAGGCGCGCCCGGGATTATTTTTCGTGGGATTTAATATCACGCCCGGGCTTGCCCGGGCGTGAGGCGTTTTGCTTTCATCGATGATGGCTCCCTATAAAAGCCACAACCCACCGGAGTTTTCCCATGCTCTATAAAATTCCATTAATCCTGGAGCCGCAGCCCGAAGGCGGATTTACCGTGACATCTCCCGTATTGCCGGAACTGGTCACGGAGGGGGATACCGCCGAAGAGGTTCTGGCCAATGCCCGGGATGCGCTTGAAGCGGTCATTGAGGCGTATCGGGAACTCGGCCGTCCCTTGCCTGTTGGTCTCGCCCTTTCCGACACCAGCAGGGCCGTGCGGCTCGATACGCTGGTAGCGGCCGCGTGAGATATCGGGAAGCGGCGCGAAAACTTGCTGCCCTGGGGTGCCGCGAGCTGCTCCGGAAAGGCGGCGGTTCACACCGCAAATGGTTCAATCCGGTAACACAGCAGGTTACCTCATTGCCGGATTGGGGCGGACGAGACCTTAAGACAGGTACGATCCGCGCTGCGGTCCGGCAACTTGGAATGGAATGGCGAATATTCGAAAGCGCATGAGCTGGTTGCGCGCTTTCCTGTTTCTATGCTTTTTCGGCCCCCGGTTTCTGTCCGCCGGATGCGTGGGCACCAGACAAACGCCACATAGAGAAAGAGATTTCCGAAAACGATCCAACGCTTTGGAAGCACAGCGAAGGTGTCTTTGATCTTTTTCGAGATGTGCATTTTCAAACCCGACACATTCTCAACAAACGCTACGGCCGAGCCTTGGTAACCCTGATCTCCGAAAAAATCATAACAAACTGATTGTTAAATATATTTTAACCAAACAGGTTCTAAATCGGCGACAAAGCAGTTTAGCGATATCAACCTCCTGCCCCAAAAAATCCTCGCCCAAGCCTTCGAGCTATAATCATGGCAAAAAAGACTACAAAAAACCCCGGACAGGAAACAGCGCCCACCACCGGCCAACTGCTGCTCTATCGGACCGACGATGGAGATGTAAAGATAGATGTGCGACTGGAAGGGGAAACGGTCTGGTTGACGCAGGCCGACATGGCGCGGCTGTTTCAGTGCTCCACCGACAACATCTCCTTGCACCTAAAAAACATATACGATGAAGGAGAGCTGGTTCCCGAGGCAACTACCGAGGATTTCTCGGTAGTTCGGCAGGAGGGCGCGAGGCAGATACGGCGCAACCTGACTTTCTATAACCTCGACGCCGTCATCTCCGTCGGCTACCGGGTGAAGAGCGCGGTGGCTACCCGCTTCCGCATCTGGGCCACCGAGCGCATTCGTGAATTTATCGTCAAGGGCTTCGTCCTCGACGACGAGCGGCTGAAGGAGCCGGAGGGCGGGCGCTATTTCGAAGAGCTGCTGGCGCGCATTCGCGACATCCGCTCGTCGGAAAAGATCTTCTGGCGCAAGGTGCTGGATATCTACGCCACCAGCATCGACTACGATCCGGGGGACGAGACCTCCAGGCGCTTTTTCCAGCAGGTGCAGAACAAGATGCACGGGGCGGCCCATGGCTACACGGCGGCGGAGTTGATCCATCAACGGGCCGATGCCAGCGAGCACAATATGGGCATCACCAACTTTTCCGGTAAAAAACTGCTCAAGCGCGATGTGGAGGTAGCCAAAAACTACCTGAGCGAGGAGGAGTTGGATGTCCTTAACCGTATCGTTAGCGCCTATCTTGAGTTGGCCGAGATCCAGGCTCTCAACCGTACGCAAATGACCATGAATGACTGGATCGAGCGCCTGCACCAGTTTCTGACCCTGACCGGCCGCGAGCTGCTGACCCATGCCGGAACCGTGAGCCACGAAGCGGCGTTGACCAAGGCCCATGCGGAGTACGAAAAACTCCGCCAGCGGCAACTGGAGGCGCCGACCGAGGTGGAACGCCACTTCATCGCGGCGGAGGCGGAATGGAAACAAATCGAAGCATCCGGCAAGAATCGGGGGAAATAGCCCTACTCCCCAAGATTTTCCATCGGAATATGGCGCGCAAAGCAACCAAACCCAAGCCACCCAAGGCCATTGCCTCGACTCAGCTGACAAACACCGCTTAGACGGAACTTCGTGTAGTTCTTTTTCTTTCGACAAAACAGGATAGAGCTTGAAGTAATACTGATGTCAGCCACGATGATTGCTATGATCGATCCTATCTTTAGAATCTGATCAATGACACCATCGTTTTTCTTCCAGAATTTTCGCCTCATAGTGAATTCTCTTTGCTTTGGTTAGGTCTTTTTTTGCCATAACTACGCTCTCGGTATCACGCTCCCGCATACTGTTGCGGCGCTTCAACTGCTTTCTGAACTACAGAAGCGGCCCGTTCGAAGTTATACAATCACTTTCGGAAATACGGCTCATGCACATGAACAATCTTCCGCATCGCGAAGCGGGACCCTATGATCCTGCGAAGCAAAATCATCCCGACATCCACCAGGACCGCATTCTTATCCTCGATTTCGGTTCCCAGTATTCTCAGTTGATTGCCCGGCGTGTCCGCGAGGCCGGCGTTTATTCCGAGATTCGTCCCTACGATCTCCCGAAGGCCGATCTCGATGCCTTTGCGCCCAAGGGGATTATCCTGTCCGGTGGTCCCGAATCGGTCATCATCTCGGAAGAGGTTCGGGCGCCGGATTACATTTTCGATCAGGATGTGCCGATACTCGGGATCTGTTATGGCATGCATACCATGGCGATACAACTCGGGGGAGATGTGGAATCAGCGGCTAGTCGGGAGTTCGGCTATGCGCGGGTCAGGGCGCGCGGGCATTGTGCTTTGTTACGCGGGATAGAAGATCATGTGAATCCACAAGGCCATGGACTGCTGGATGTCTGGATGAGCCATGGCGATCGGGTATCCGTTTTACCCCCCGGCTTTGAAACCATCGCCGAGACCGAAAACGCCCCGTGTGCCGGGATGGCCTGGGAAGAGCGGCGCCTGTACGGTCTTCAGTTCCACCCGGAGGTCACCCATACCCGGCAGGGCGCTCGCATCCTTCAGCGTTTTGTCCATGATATCTGCGGATGCGGAAACGACTGGGTAGCCGAAAATATCATTGAGGACGCCATCGCAAAGGTTCGGGAAACCGTCGGCGACGATGATGTTCTGCTGGCCCTCTCCGGCGGGGTGGATTCCTCGGTGGTAGCAGTGCTGCTGCACAAGGCCATCGGTAAGCGGCTCCATTGCATCTTCGTGGATAATGGTCTGCTTCGGCTTGCCGAGGGCGATCAGGTCATGGCCACCTTTGCCGAACACCTTGGGCTTCACGTCATTCGCGTCAATGCAGAGGCACGCTTTTTCGATGCTCTCAAAGGCGTTGTTGACCCGGAGCAAAAGCGCAAGATCATCGGCAACCTGTTCATTACTCTTTTCGAGGAAGAGGCCGAAAAGCTAACAAAGACCATCGCCCAGGGGGGGGGAGTCAACTGGCTGGCCCAGGGCACCATCTACCCGGATGTCATCGAATCGGCTGGAGCCGCCACCGGCAAGGCACACGTCATCAAATCCCACCACAACGTGGGCGGGCTCCCGGAACGAATGAATATGCAGCTCATCGAGCCTCTGCGGGAGCTTTTCAAGGACGAAGTCCGCTCCCTCGGCATGGCACTCGGCCTGCCCTTCGAAATGGTCTATCGCCATCCCTTTCCGGGGCCCGGCCTCGCGGTACGGATTCTGGGGGAGGTCAAAGAGCCCTATGCCGACACCCTGCGTTTGGCCGATGCCATCTTTATCGAGGAACTGCGTGCCAATGATCTGTACGACAAGGTCAGTCAGGCCTTTGCCGTCTACCTGCCGGTCTATTCCGTTGGCGTCATGGGCGATGGCCGCCGATATGAACACGTCATTGCTCTTCGCGCCGTGGAGACGGTGGACTTCATGACCGCTCGCTGGGCGCATCTGCCCTACGAGGTGTTGGATAAAATCTCGACCCGCATTATCAACGAGGTACCGGGTATCTCCCGGGTTACCTACGATATCTCCGGCAAGCCACCGGCGACTATCGAATGGGAGTGATTTTTTGTTGGCGGTGGAATACTTGGTCGATGGTGCCGCGCACCATGCACAGGAAGGGATTGGAGGGTGGATGCGCAAGGCCATCCACCTATTGCTCGGTGTGGATGGCCTTGCGCGGCGGTAATGCTATTACTTCGCCTAGGTTTTATCCTAATCCTTACTTAGGCGCAGCCGGTGCCGGAGCCATTTGGTAGGGAGCACCGTAGCCATAGAACGGGAAACCGTAGGCTCCACCACCATAAGGTGCGCCACCGAAAGGAGCGCCACCATAACCACCGCCATAACCACCGCCATAGCCACCACCACGATGGCCACCGCCCCAGGGACCGCTACCGCCACCGCCACCACGATTGCTCATGCCAAACTCGCTCATGTTCCACGGACCAAAACTGCCGTATCCATCAGGGGTCATAAAGAAGGCATTGGCAGAGTGCATTGGCAAAGCGGAGGCACCAACGATCAGAGCAGCAGCGATGGTTTTTGATACTAATTTCATATTCAATTTATCTCCAAACAGGTTTACGTTCTTATCGACTTGCTAAGTTCGCTCGTTCCCAATCAGCAGCAAAACTTACCAGGGAATGTGTCACATTATCCGCGATAATTTTCGGATAAAGAGTCTTGATTTCATGTAAGCCAGTCTTGGGTATAGAACGAATCAGGCTCCATGATGCCGGATTTACGCCAGTATTGCCAATTTCGGTAGTTCTTAGAGCCTGTCAACTTCCGTTCAGGCGTGGAGGCTGCTCCCCCCCTTGTGGGCACCAAAATAGGATCCGGAATAAGGTGCCTCCTCCCTTACGTATTACAGCTAACAAAGATGACAAACCGATCCGGTTGCGAGCGTGAGCGTGGCGCATGTTTTTGTTATGTGCCACAATTTGAGAAACGTGGCACATTGGGGATGGAATTGGAGATAGAAATGACTGAGAACTTAAACGAGGTGCAGGTTGGCGCTCAGGGGCGGCTGGTTATTCCGGCAGCTTTACGTAAGTCACTGCGTCTTGAACAAGGAGACCGCCTGGTGGCCCGGCAAGTGGGCGATGGCTTGGTTTTGGAGCGGCGTGAGGTCGTTATTAAACGTCTTCAAGGGTTGTTCGCGCATGTCCCCAGGGATGTCAGTCTGGTGGATGAACTGATCGCGGAGCGTAGGGAGGACGCTGTCAGAGAGGTCGAGAAGGCGTGAGTCAGGTACTGGACGCATCGGCATTGTTGACCCTTTTGCATGAGGAACCAGGGGCGCGGGATGTAGAACGGGCGTTGAATGGCGCCTTGGTTTCCACTGTTAACTGGGCGGAAGTCGTACAAAAATCCTTGAAGCGACAGGCCGATGTGTCATGGATGCGGAAAGGGTTTTCCGAGGTTGGTGTGATTTTCGAGCCATTTACGCTGGTTCAGGCGGAAACCGCGGCGCGCCTGTGGAACAAAACATATCGGTACGGCCTATCTCTGGCGGATCGCGCCTGCATCGCGCTGGCCATGGATCGACAGCTTCCGATATTGACCGCAGACCGAGCGTGGGCCGAACTGGATCTGGTTATCGAGATCCGGTTGTTGCGCTGAGAAGAAAGCAATCGTGATTCATTTGATCGGCGTCCATCACAGTATTCAACACAACGGCGGAGATCTGCGGCATATGCCCGGACTGGCCGCCTTGCGGGAGCAGTTTCGATATTATTTAATC
>JABDQX010000051.1 GCA_013042035.1 Gammaproteobacteria bacterium | reverse complement strand
GCTCGACTTTTTCCCTGGTGCTGCCCACGACACAATACAGTGAGGCCGAGGTACAACAAGGCGAGATCGCGCAATCGATGCGCCTGCTTGGTCCTTCGATCAGCGCTTCGAATGAAACATCATCCGCCGGGCACACCGAACAGGATGAAACGGGAATCCATGCGGATTTCCGAGGGAAAAGCGTTCTGATTGTAGACAACGATATCCACGCGCTTTTGGCCATGGCCCCACAATTGGAACGCTGGGGACTGGTGGTAGCCGCCGCCTCTGATGCCGAAGAGGCGTTGGATACCTTGTCAGAAGACGGACCATTCGATCTGGTCCTCATTGATTTGGACCTGCCGGAGAAGACCGGCTATGAAGCCATATTCCGGATTCGAGCCCAGGAGCTTTTTCAAAATATACCGATTGTCGCCCTGGCCACCGAATATGATCAGGAAGACCAGGAGCGGTGTCTTGCAACCGGCGCCGTGGAGTGCCTGGGTAAACCCGTGCAACCTGTGCAACTGAAAAAACTGCTTGCACGGCAACTGATTACGATATAGCGCCTGTTTGGTTCAAGGGTATTGCACCGAATTGCTCGAAGTGGCCTCCAAGCCCATTAATCGAACCATAACGTTGACAATCCAACAAGGCTTTCCTTACCCTTGCAGTGTTAGCTAATCAATCACAGGACAGACATACTCCCAATGAGCGCGATTACCTTCGATACGCTCCGATATGTGGAACACTTGATCGACGCCGGTGTCTCGGAACCCCAGGCCAAAGCGCAGGCAACGGCGCTGGGTGAGGTTCTGCAAAATCAGGAATTGGCGACAAAGGCGGATCTGGCGGCGGCGAAGGCAGAGCTGAAAAACGAGGTTGTCACCCTGAAGGGCGAGATAATCAAGTGGATCGTGGGGATTTCTTTCGCGCAGCTCGCGTTGATGCTTACCATCCTTCCACAGCTTGTTCGGTGAACCGCTTTCATACTTCGAACGGGTCATTCCCGAAAATTCATCTCTCACGCTACCCGATATGACACAATCCTCACCTCCTCTGACTGCCTCTTCCGGCTCAAAGCGTTATGCCGGTTTCCGGTTATTGATCGTCGATGACAACCGAAACAATTTGTTTACGTTGCGAACCCTGGTCCAAAAATACATGGACGTGGAAATCCTGGAGGCGCTATCGGGGCAGCAGGCATTATCCATCGCCCTCAACGAGCCGAACATCGATCTCATCGTCCTTGATGTCCAAATGCCGGAGATGGATGGATTCCAAACCGCCTCCATGCTCAAGATCCGGAAAAAGACCCGGGACATTCCCATCATCTTCCTTACCGCCGCTTTCAAAAGCGGTGATTTTCAGAAGAAAGGCTATGAGGTAGGCGCTGTCGATTATCTGTTGAAACCCATTGATGACGATCTCCTCATCAACAAAATCAGCACCTATTTTCGTCTCATCCAAAAAGAGCGGGAAATAAACCAGGTCCTGGAAGAGCGCGTGGCGAGCCGTACCGAAGAGTTGCAGTGTTCAACGCGATATCGGGAACAGATCATCGATACCATGGGCGAGGCCTTGCTGGTACTCAATCCCAATGGCGTCATCAAATCGGCGAATCCCTCCGCCTACCGCATGCTCGATTTCCCCGATGGGGAACTTGTCGGGATGCTGATCGGAGATGTATTCGAGGAAGCCGACCCGGAACAGGCCAGCGCCTTTATGGGAACCTGGCTCGAGGCGCTGGTTCGGGTAGGCGTTATCCGAAATATCGAGGCCCGTTTTATCACGAAGGATGGTCAGCGTATTCCGATACTGCTGTCCCGCTCGGCAATCAAAAGCGATGAAGGGGATATTACAGATATTATCTGCATTGCAAGGGATATCATGGGTTATCGGCGAGTCGAGGAAGATGCGGAATAATCCGGCCGCGCGAAATCGTGTGACTTTAGGTGATTGCCGGAAAAGAATATATCGGATTGCGCCGTATTTTTGTTCGTATTCAAGGCGCGGCAACAGGCGCATAGTCGTTCTATGTAACTGTTGACGTAACGCACAAGACGGGCAAAAGGACAAGCAAGCTGGTATATGTTCTTTGACAGAAATCGCCTTATGTCCCGCCTATCGATGCGGGGAGAGAAATCGTAAAAATACAGTGACAAACAATAAAATGTACGCATGCGGAGTAAGATTCGGGAGCATTGAATGACTACACCGTTAAAAGAACCTATTCCCACACCCAACATTATCCCACTGGACGACGAATACGGCACGCTGACCGCCCGCGCGCTGAAGGCCATGGCCCACCCACTTCGCTGGCGTATACTTTGTACCTTGGGGAGCAATGAGCTGTCCGTCAGTGAGATCGTGGAAAAAACCGGCACATCACAAAGCAACGTGTCGCAACATCTGGAACAGCTCCGGAATAAAAATATCGTGACTGCCCGCAAGGAGGCCAATCGCGTCTATTACCGGATCCGTAACGACCAATTATTGATGCTCATCGGTACGATGCGGGAAGTCTTGTGCCCGGCAAATCTCGATATGCGGCAGTCAAAATGATTTCGCCGGATCGTCTTGTCGAGGGCGCGGGCGGCGTCACGCCCGGGATGGCGCTGCATCCATTGAAGGCGCCGGGACGTTTTGCAAAAAGCCCTCTGGCGATGCGGGACAACCATGATCCTTGGCCGGCCAGGCAATACGTGGATTTCAATGGCGTCGGTGTCGGCAAGCTCGCACTGCGCGCGCCCTGATATGCGCGCATGTCCGAAATACAAAGCCTACTTTGCGCTTTTGTGCCTACTCACAAGCATGGCGATGCCACTTCCCGCCGATGAAGGGACGGCCCTTCCGGCCTGGGAAAAAGACAGCGCCACCAATGTGTCGGCAAGGCTCAAGGCGCGTGCCGAACAAGGAGATGCCGAGACACAGAATCGGCTGGGTAATATGTACTACCATGGAGATGGTATACAAAAAAACCATAAGCTGGCGGCCCACTGGTTCGACAAGGCTGCCGAACAGGGGTATGCACCCGGGCAATTCAATCTGGCGCGGCTATACCGTCAGGGGAAAGGGGTCGAGCAGGATTACGGCCGCGCCGTCCATTGGTATCGAAAAGCGGCGGAACAAGGCCTTGTTATCGCCCAGTTCTTTCTCGGAAAAAGTTATGCCGAGGGTCAGGGAATCTCCAAGGATCCTATACTGGCCTACCGTTGGCTACATCGGGCCGCAATCCAGGGAGACGCGGACGCGCAATGGGCAAGGGACCGTTTGCTAAAAACCCTATCGCCACAACAATTGGCCGAAGTACAGGCCAGAAACATAGCAAAAACACCAAAGCGTGGCGCGACGGAAATCGACAAGAAAAAATCGGGGGGGGGGGGGGGGGGGGGGGGG
>JABDQX010000048.1 GCA_013042035.1 Gammaproteobacteria bacterium | reverse complement strand
GGTAATATGCCAGCCTAGATCTGTCTGAAAGGGTTTGGATACTTTGCCGATGGTGAGTTTGGATATGGCTTTGGCAAAGGGCTCTTTTAGCTGGTCGACCGCCACGAATCCTAAATCGCCGCCTTGTTCGGCAGTCGGTTTATCAGTGGAGAGCTCTTTTGCGACTTCCTCGAATGGGCGTTTGGATAATTCCTTTTGGGCTTTTTTGATGGTTTTCTCGTCTTCTACGAGGATATGCCGGACGCGCCACTCTTCCTTGCCTTTCATGTCGTCTTTCAGGGTTTGATAGAGTTTCTCGATATTCGCATTCGTTATCTCTCCGGCGGCGATGCTCTCCAACTGGGCCTGGGCAATCAGGCTATCTCGATAGGCTTCAATTCGGTACCGGAGGTCGCCTTGCTCGACGCGCCGGCGCAGCAGCGTGTTTTCCTGCGCCGCATTCAGCAGCCGTCTTCTGACGGCGATATCGGTTACGATAGCGCGCAGTTCATCGGTGGAGAGACGTTCGATGTCGATGTTGCCTCGCGCCTGAGGATTGGCGGTTGTGATCTCCCGCATCACTTCGGCGCGGGTGATCTGTTGGCCGCCCGCAGTAGCCAGTATGTGCCAGTCGGTCGTCACGTCGGCGACTGCGGATCTACTACCCGAAATTATGCCACCACTCCAAATCAGAGTAAAAACTATTGCTATCTTCTTGCCCGATGCCACAGCATTTTTTATTTTCATCATGCCTTGAGTCCTATTTTTGGATAACGCGCTGACAGATAAGTTGTCTGTTGGAATCGAGTCGAGTCAGCTGGCGCAAATCACGACGGCACACTCTCCACGAGCCGGCGAAACTGAAGTGTATAGAACATTTCCAAATACCGCTGGGTTTCGGCGCGTTCCAGGTTCGCTGCTACGTATTTCCGGAAACCATACGCTTTGGATAGCATCATCAGGCGTTCGGCATGGTTGGCCCACGTATAATGTGCCTGTGCGCGTTTTAGCGCATTCTCGGACATCTTATCCCAATACGTATCGTTACCGTAACAGTTGGTAAAAAAGCCCGCCATGCGTTCCGCTGTCTGGATGCCGTGATTCGGATCGATGTGAAAGCCGGAAACGCCGTCCTCGATAATCTCCAGCGGACCACCATAGCGAGTCGCGAATGTCGGCAAGCCCGATGCCATGGCCTCGATGACGGTCAGTCCGAATGCCTCGAACAGGGCCGGTTGCACAAAAGCGCCTCGGCTATCCGCTACCACGCGATACAATTCGCCGGTTACGGTTTTTTCCAGGTGGACGCCGAGCCAGCGAACCTGTGTATCGAGCCCGAAATGGTCGAACAGCTCATGCATTTTTCTAATCTGTTCGCTTTCTTCATCATCGCCGGATTCTTCCAGCGCCACATGTCCCGCCACGATCAGCAGATTGGCCTTCTCCCGTAATTTAGGACAGTTCCCGTACCACTGCACAAGCCCCGTGATGTTCTTGATACGATCCAGGCGTGCCATGGAAAATAACAATGGCTTTGTACGATCAAGCAATTTGCCACGGACATCGGGACGTGAGGCGTTGCCATGGATCAATTCGTCGATGGCGCCGTGCAGATCGGTTAGCCGGCGATTGCGCTTACTGTATGGGAAATAGATATTCGCATCCGTGCCGGGAGAAACGACGTTGAATTTCGGATCGAAGACATCGATTCCGTTCACGACGCGATAGAGGCCCGGAAGCGTAAATGCCATGTGACTTTCGTATTGGCCGATACTGTCGTCGGTTCCCGCGATCTCCTGGTACGTGCTGGTGATGATAAAGTCGGCACTATTCATGGCTATCAGGTCGGCCGTGAACTGACAGGCAAAATGATGATGAGCATCATCCTTTTCCCAGTACAGATCCGAAAACAGGTATTTGGTCTTTTCGAGGGCATGAGCAATATTGCACTGGGTGATGTCAAGGCTTCGGGATATAAGCGAGGCGACCAGATTGCCATCCGAGTAGTTACCGATGATAAGGTCGGGCCGTCCACCGAGTTCGGCCAGGAGTTCCTTCTCCGCTTCCAGCGCATAGCTCTCCAAATAAGGCCAGACATCGAAGCGGGATATCCAATGGGGGAGTACTTCACCGGCCCGGTTCCGAAATGGGACACGCAGAATATGCGCGTTGTGGGTGCCGGCAATTGCTTCCATGCGTTGAGCGCACGTGGTGCCCTCACTCTGGGGGATCAGGCGGGTCACAACGATGATTCGCGGTTCGATGGACAGCCCTTGTTCGTGGATACTCCGGCGCATCTCCAATTCCAATGCCCGAACTTGATCAAGGATATATACAACCTGACCACCGGTATCGGGGCGTCCAAGTACATTTGCCTGGCCGAAGTAGCCATGGGGGGACACGATGGCAACGGAAAACACCATGGGCACCCGGTCGAGGAAACGCGCCAGAATCATGGGGTCGGGCCTTGCCAGCAGATCCGTCAACAGGCCCATGGTCTGGCGCATTTGTTGTACGGTTCTCCCCCATCCGGGTTCGAAGCCAAGGGTACGCAATGGTCCGCTTACCTTGAATGCATCCCACGTGTCATCCTGGCGTTGCTTTGCCAGGAATGTTTCCGCGTTTTTCAGGATATTGCGTAACGCCGTGATGCTTTTGATCTCGCCATTCAGGAGTAACGGTTGCCCGCGATATTGATGAATCCTGAGAAATTCCAACAGGTGGGCGTCTTCATTGCCAAGATCTTCCCCAAGATCCGCAAGTAAATCGTCGGACAATTGCCGGTTGAGAATCTCGACACCCCGGCCGATGGATTGGGCTTCTCCTGGCCGGGAGGAGTGCCGGGGAAACGGACCAAGGTCGATTTCCAGCCTGTACTGATCCGGATCGTCATGCCCTTGAACCAAGCGCTCTTTGAACATCAGGTATTCGGCCACCGGGATGACCTCGACACTCATGGTATCCACGTGGATGCGCAGATATTCCCAACGCGCCACGGAAGGTCTTACGGCCAAATATAGCCAGGGCGCCTGTACCGCGGCCTCTTCCGTGCTGGTGATGATTCGCGCAAGTGGCGATTGGACCAAAATTCCATTATCGCTTTCCTCCTGGGAAATTTGCAGGATATCCCGGAGCTCGGAACGCAGTAGAAAGGGTTTGTCCAGCCCAATACATCGGTGAAGCAGGGAATAGCTTTCCGGGTGCCGACTGGCAAGGTATTCCTGGAATTCCTTTATTTGACTGGAGATCGCTGGGTTGGACATCTTTGATACCGCATCTTTTCTGTGTTTGGTGAACCCTATTTTTGGTCGCGGTCCGGTTGCGCCGCGAGGCCATCACGATAAAAATCCGGGTCGGTGGTAATTGCGCCTCGCAATCGGCACACTCGGCTTGCAAATGTTTGTGCCTTTTGCATCATGGCGGACAGGGGCCAGTCTTGCAGTAATCCCATGATGATCACGGCGCTAAAGGCATCGCCCGCGCCGACGGTATCCACGATTTCGCTGTTGGGATCGTTGGGCGTTACCGAGAGTGTCCTGCCCGTTTCGTCCAGGGCAATGGCACCCCGATGGCCACGGGTAACGATCAATAGATGGATGCCGCAAACTGTTTGGATATATCTGGCCATTTTATCGGGGTCGTCCGTCCGGCAACCCAACAAGTTGGCAATGATTGTCAATTCATCATCGTTGACTTTGACCCAGCGGGCTCGCTGCAGAATTGGCTTTATATCGGATTCGTTCCACCAGGGGGCGCGCAAATTCACATCGACAAAAACCGGTAACCCACTATTTGTCAGCAGCGTCTCCAACATGCCGTGCATGGCGGCGGTTCGCACGATGAGGGTTCCGTGATAAAGCAACCCGGGTTTGCCGACGGTTGCCAACGCTGTGTCGGCGGCCATGGCGTCGATATAATCGTAAGCCTGATCGGGCAGGATGTCGAAGGTAGGTTGCCCGCCTTCGAGCGTAACCCGGACGGTGCCGGTGGGATGATGAACATCTTGCTGGAGCCCGGCACGGTCCATATTCCAATTCCGCATAGCCCCGCGTATTTCTCTTCCCGGATCGTCCCCCCCTACCCGGCTGATGAACAGCGGGGTGGCCCCGAATCCCTTGAGATGCCAGGCCACATTGAACGGGGCGCCCCCCAGTACTGTCTCTCCACTCGGAAACCGGTCGAACAGCACCTCGCCCAGGATAATGGGGCGCCCCGTGGGAGGGCGCTTGTTATCGGATGTTCTCAACGCCACGAATACGTTGCTCCGCAACCGGCAACGGCCTATTGATTCCCACGGAGATTATACTCGATGAGTACTAGTGCTCTGTCATTCTGATAATTTAGGATAAAGACGCTTTAGTT
>JABDQX010000043.1 GCA_013042035.1 Gammaproteobacteria bacterium | reverse complement strand
CACTAATACATTCCTAACCTGTCCAGCTCGGGAGCATGGTCCTGGAAGTTTCAGTTTTCTGGGAAGGGGTTCCCGGGCCAGAGCTTGGAAATCAGCAAAATAGTTATCATCGAATAGGAGATAGCTTGAGTTACCCTAGAATCTGACACTTTTTCACTTCTGGCATCTGCCGTCTTAGTTCCTCTGCCGCCATAAGCTTACTCTGAATGTTTACAAGCTCCTCGTCAGCTACTTTTCTCAGCGATTCGTATTTCTCTCTATCTGGATTCCCGGCAATTTTTGCCGCCAGGTTCTTCAGATCACCATCATTACTGGTGACTTCGGCAATCATTTCGGAAGTGCTTATGCCTAACATTGTGAGTGGCTTTGGACCAATATTTTCTTGAAAATCGGCAAGCCAAATAGCGCAAGCCTTCATGGCCTCTACCCTCTGCTCATTCTTTTCTCGGACTATCTCCAGGCTAATTGCATCAAGAATCTCTTCCTTTGGATAAGGTAGCTCCGAAACGTCGTGAATTTCCCCAACTGATGGATGGTGTTCGATGTAATTCCCATATTCCGAGACAATTTGTTCTCGTATCCTTGCCTTTTTTCTATTTTCATCCGATATCAATCCGCTAGTTCCCTCATCATCAAGAGCCTTATTTAAGCGAACCGAGAGTTGAGCAGCCGATTTGCATTCGAGGGCCACGTGTGTAAAGGCACACAATACGAGGTTTGTCATTTCTGAGGGCGTTAGATATCTGCTGATTTGTGCGTCAAGGGCTTGGGCCGTTTTTGCAGCGTTGTATGCGTTAGTTTCGTTATAGAGTTTTGCTCCCATGAACCCTAGTCTGGATCTTTTAATGACTACACCGGTCTGAGCCACGCTAATCCATATAGGATCCCCATTCTGTAGATTGATGCGTGACCAACATCCGGTCTTATTATCTACGTACCTTATCAGTTTCCCCATTATTGTCCCCCAACCCGGTAGAGCCGGAACCAAAAATGTTCCACGGAATTTTCTCCACTTACTCCCAAGCTCCTGCTTGGGAGCGTAGTCCCGGAAGCTCCGGCTTTCTGGAAATCGCTGGCTCCCACACGCCTGCGTGGAAGTTTGTATCGCAAGAGGTTCCTGCTCGCAAAGCGCATGGGAACAAGATAAAGTGTGATTGATTCTGAGGCTCGCTGGGAGCGCCTGCATCCCGCAAAAAGTCACACTTTGGTTCACACCCCATGATTTGCCATTCGTCCTATGATATACGCATTGGCGACGCCCGGATAGATTTTCCGGCAATCAGACCCGTGTTACTCGGCGCACCACCTATATCGCGCGCAATACCGATCATTCGTCTCGCAGTGTCGGCTATTCGTCGCGCAGTATAAGTCATTCGTCGCGAAATATCGGTCATATCACCCGAGGTGTTGCCCATCCCGCGCACAATATCGATAATATATCATAATTACCGGACGATGCGGCGCGGCGGGCGATTCGAGACCCGCTCAGCCCCCCCGCGCCGGCGTTCTCGATACCCTCTCCCAACCCGGACAAGATAAATTTCTTATGCGTCTTGTCGATGATTTTCCGGGTAAGGGACTATCTCTATTTTGAAGGAAGCAAACCATGAAAATGAAACAGACAACACCGTTCCTTGGCCTGCTGCTCTTCTTCCCTTTCGCCTGGGCCACCTGGGCGACCACGCCAGATTACTGCGACATCGTGCTCGATCAAAAGCTGAAGGAATCCTACGGCGTGGAAAGCCTCGGCAAATACCAGGACTACCTGCGCGAATCCCTCAACTACAGCCATGACCGGATCGCGGCCTATGTGAACGCCAATGACGGTTCCCTGCCGATTCCCCCGATCATCGCCACCGCCATCGCCCGGGCCGAGATCGCCGATAGCGACAAGCGCCAGCGATTCGATGCGTCCCGAACCAAGTATGGCCCCGACCCGACCCTGGTCCTCGACCGGCGGGACTTCGACACCCTCACCGCCGATCTCGTGGATGATGGCGTCCTGATGCAATGGAATCAATGCAGGAAGGATACCGGCGTCAGTAGCAACGGTATCGTCTATCGGATCAATGATCGGGATAAGGCGATCTTCAGCATCACCGTGACCTATATCCCCG
>JABDQX010000038.1 GCA_013042035.1 Gammaproteobacteria bacterium | reverse complement strand
GGAATACCTTCATCATGGGCCATTACCGGGCCTGTTTCCTTTCTTTCACAATTAGCCGCGAAAGGCTTTCCCCCGGTACGGTCAGTTTTGTCCGCTTGGCCTTCCACGAAGGCGTCGCCTCATGCTCCCTATTCGCTGATCCATTCAGGGGCAAAATTTCAGCGATCTCCTTTCCATGGCGCGTCACAAGGATCATCTCTCCAGCTTCCACGACGGAGAATAAAGCCGATGCATTTTTTCTGAATTCAGTAAAAGCAACCGTTTGCATGTGTACGCTCCTATTTCGATGACCAGGATCGGATTGTACATCAATGTACATAATCCTGCTTGCTATCCGAGCGGCAATCGATAGAGGGTGTCGGTAACAGCACCGGCAACAGCGCTTGATCGTAATCAAGACATCGGATTACGATGTAAGGAATTCAGAAAACAGTAAGGAGTGTCGCCATGATCACGGCAACTGTTACCACCAAGGGACAGATTACGATCCCAAAGTCCGTGCGCGATGCGCTTCACCTTCGCGTGGGGGATCGCATCGCTTTCGTCCTCCACGGCGAGAAGGAGGTGCTGTTGAAGCCTGCAACCAAATCCGTCGACGAGGTTTTTGGCATGCTCGGCAAACCGGAGACAGTAACGCAAACAGCAGATGACATGAATAACGCCATCAAGTCCCGTATGCGAAACCACCGGTTGTGATCGCGCTTGACACGAATGTAATCGTTCGTTTTCTCGTCCACGATGACGAAAAACAGGCCCGGGCTGTTTACACACGATTCAAAACGGCGGAAAGAAACCGTGAACGCCTGTTCGTACCCCTTGTTGTCGTGCTTGAGCTCATTTGGGTTCTTGATAGCGCCTACGGGATGTCGCGCAGCGAGATTCTGGGATCCATCGCTAATTTGCGCCAAATGCCTATCCTTCAGTTCGAAGCCGACACTGTCCTGGAACATTTTCTGGTATCCGCCGAAGAAAATATGGTTGAGCTGGATGATTTGCTGATTGCGCTTTCGGCTGAATCTTCCGGTTGTGATGCTGTCATCACATTCGATAAAAAGGCAGCAAGATTCCCCTCCTTTGAGCTGATGACTGAGAGTTCTTGCAAACTCGAATAAACCCCATGTGCAACTTTTTCTCGCAATCAACGGGTTTTTCAGTTATACCCTTTCTCATAAAAAATATTTCTACCCTATAACTGACTGAAAAATGGGGAATCTTGAAAAGTTGCACACAAAGTGAATAATGTATTGCGGAGCAAAATTATGCCTGATGTGAAAAAAGTCGTTCTCGCCTATTCCGGGGGATTGGATACCTCCATCATCCTGAAGTGGCTCCAGGACAAATATGACTGCGAGGTGGTGACCTTCACCGCCGATATCGGCCAGGGAGAGGAAATAGAACCTGCCCGGCAGAAGGCCATCGCCATGGGGATGAAGGAGATCTACATTGAAGATCTGCGGGAAGAATTCGTACGCGAATATGTATTCCCCATGTTCCGCGCCAATGCCATTTACGAAGGTGAATACCTGCTCGGCACGGCGATTGCGCGGCCCTTGATCGCCAAGCGGCTGGTGGAGATCGCGCGCGACACCGATGCCGACGCCATTTCCCACGGCGCGACCGGCAAGGGTAATGATCAGGTGCGCTTTGAACTTGGCGCCTATGCATTGAGTCCGGATATCCGGGTGATTGCGCCCTGGCGGGAATGGGATCTGGATTCCCGTGAGAAACTTCTGGACTACGCCGCAAGCCACGGCATTCCCGTGGAGACCAAGCCCGGCGGCGGCTCGCCTTACTCCATGGACGCCAACCTGCTTCATATTTCCTATGAGGGTGGCGGGCTCGAGGATCCGTGGTGGGAACCGACCGAGGACATCTGGCGCTGGACGCGATCGCCCCTGGATGCGCCGGACAGCCCCCGCTATGTGGAGATCGGATTCGAACACGGCGATATTCGCTCAATCGACGGCGAACCGCTGTCGCCCGCCGCCGTGTTGGCCCATCTCAATGCTCTGGGCGGTGAGCACGGGATTGGACGGACCGATATCGTGGAAAACCGCTATGTGGGCATGAAATCCCGGGGCTGCTACGAAACCCCGGGCGGCACCATCATGCTAAAAGCCCACCGGGCCATCGAATCGATTACCCTCGACCGGGAGGTGGCCCACCTCAAGGATGAACTGATGCCACGCTACGCCAAGCTGCTCTACAACGGCTATTGGTGGAGTCCGGAGCGAAAGGCGCTCCAGGCGCTCATCGATCAGAGTCAGATACCCGTCAATGGAGAGGTTCGCCTCAAACTGTACAAGGGGAATGTGACGCTGGTCGGGCGAAAATCCGCGACCGACAGCCTGTTCGATGCCAACATCGCCACCTTCGAGGAAGATCGCGGTGCTTACGATCAAAAAGATGCCGAAGGGTTTATTCGATTGAATGCCCTGCGGATGCGAATTGCGGGGCGTCAGAAGCGTGTCTGAGAAATAACGCAGTAACATTTACGGAGACAGATAGCACAATGCTAATCAACGACAGAGATCTTCCAAGACAATACAATCAACTCGCGGAATCCTATGAGAAATTTTCTTCTGCCAATAAGGAAATCACTTACGTCAGCGATCCGCTGCTACTGGAATTGATTGGCGATATTCATGGTCTGGATGTTCTGGATGTCGGTTGCGGCAATGGCGCTCATTTGGCCATCCTGAGAGAGAAAACCCCCAATTCTCTGGTTGGCGTGGATATTTCCGAGAAATTTATCGATATCTGCAAACAGAACCTGCCCAGCGACGTAAAGCTCGTCGTTGCCAATGCCAATACCGAAGACTTTGTCGCGGCTATTCAATCGGCTGGAACCGGCCAATTCGATGTGATCTACCATAGCTTTGTCCAAGTTCACAATACCACACGGGAAGAGATGAAGGCCTTCTGGCGTAATATCCACCAATTGCTTAAGAAAGGCGGTAGAGCGATTGGCATAACAAGTGACCCAAACGCGGCTAAGCCATTGGGTGTCGACAAACTGATGGACTTGTCATACGGATTTCCCAATGGCGCGCCTTTGAAGGATGGCGATATTTTTGAAGCGCATCTTTCCCCTGAATTAACGGTTTATTCCCACTATTGGAGCTTCGAGACCGTAGCGGATCTCATGAAGGAGATTGGACTTAAGGATGTCAGGCGGGCATCTGTCCATGCCAATGATATTTCCATGCAGGCCTATTCCAAAAAAGAGTGGAATGTTATCGAAAAATCCGGTGCGATCTATGCCTTGGTCGGCGTCAAATAAAACAACAAGCACTGATCAAATCCGCGCCGTATACCGCCTGACGGGAGAGGCGGGAGAGGCCCGGGCGCGGGCCGAGGATCTGTGTATCGAGCAGACCGTGGAATTTCCGAGGGATCTTATCCATCGCGAGGATATCCTCGATGGCATCGTCGGGAAGGTGATCTCCCTCAATGGAATCAGCGATCAGGAAATGGAAGCGGATATCGCGTTCCCCGCAGAGGTGGCAGGGAGCGAGCTGACCCAGCTTCTCAACGTTCTGTTCGGCAATATCAGCCTCAAGCCGGGTATTCGGCTAACAAACCTGACGCTGCCGGATTCATTGTTGGAAGCTTACCAGGGACCGAGATTCGGGCAGCAGGGATTGCGGCAATTGCTCGGTGTGCCTAATCGCCCATTGCTGTGCACGGCGCTAAAGCCCATGGGGCTCGACGCCAGGGAACTGGCAAATCTGGCGGGCCGTTTTGCGCTGGGGGGCATGGATATGATCAAGGACGATCACGGTCTGGCCGACCAATCTTTTTGCCGTTTCGAGGATCGGGTAGCCCGATGTGCCGAGACGGTGCGCGAGGCAAACGCCCGAACCGGTCGAAACTGCCTGTATTGTCCCAATGTCACCGCGCCAGCGGAAAAGCTCATGGATCGGGCTCACTTTGCAAAGCGCTCGGGAGCCGGTGGGGTTATGATTGCTCCAGGGCTTGCCGGATTCGACGCCATGCGTACCCTGACGGACGATGACACCCTTATACTGCCCCTATTGAGTCATCCCGCGTTCCTTGGCGCATTGACCCTCCACACGGCAAGCGGCATCGCCCACGGGGTGCTTTATGGACAAATCAATCGTCTGGCCGGCGCGGATGCGTGCATCTTTCCGAGCCACGGGGGACGGTTCTCGTTTACCGAGGCCCAATGCCACGATATTGCCAATGCCACCGCCGCTCCCATGGGCAAACTCCGAACAATCCTACCCGCGCCCGCCGGTGGGATGGATCTGGCGCGGGTTCCGGAACTCATCCGATTTTACGGCAACGATTGCATCCTTCTCATCGGTGGTGACCTTCACCGGCACGAGGGGGATTTGGTCAAGAGCTGCCGGAAATTCGTGGAT
>JABDQX010000037.1 GCA_013042035.1 Gammaproteobacteria bacterium | reverse complement strand
CTCGGAACGAGTGCATTGGTAGATGGGCCATTAACTGCGAAAAAATGAGCTTGCCTGAATACATCGTAACCTCCCAAAAATCCTAAAAACACGATTTTTGGGAATTCCTGATGGCAGTTCAAGTCGATAACACCCATGGCGCCTGCCTTTATTAATTAAATACAATAAGTTATAGCAATTTCCTAGAATTTTCCCCGGACAGCAGTGAAGTTGAATGTCATAGATGGATCGAAATCGAGCGAACGTGTGCCCGTTACCATGCGAATCACTGTTCCAACGAGCCGCATCCCAACCAGTCTCGATCAGATCCGATGCAGCGAAGACAAACTCCAGGGCGTCGGTAAGAAAGCTCATGAATGGTGCGACAGCACTGAAGTTGAAGTCGGAGCCGCCATGTACGAAGTAGTTTCGGCACTGCACAGCGATCTTGACGACATAGTTCAATTCGTCAAATCGGGGTTCTAAATGTTTCACTACCATTGCCGTCCGATGCTGGATCTTCTTCGGTAAGGATGGCTTGCCCATTCGCTTGAGCGCGGAAATGGCGCCATCGCGATCTTGACCTGGCGGGTGTTTCTTTAAAATCGCGAGGCATGTGGTTTTGGATTCGGCAAGATCGTCCGGGAGAAGTGTAGGTAGAGGCACAGCCTCTGCGGGCAATATATCGAACATGTTTGCGGCGGCAATCAATCGGTCAACGTCATAATGGTTGCCTTTGCTCAGACAACTCACATAGCGGATACGGGATAGTCGCCACTCTGTTTCGCGGCAGATCCAGTTCTTCAAAACGCCGGAGAACTCCTTGGGGCGCTGAATGGGGTCCAGAGGCACATCGCCTGGGCGGAGTTCAAGATAATCGATTTTCGATTCATGACTTTTGGGAGCAAGGCTCCAATACACGGATAGGAAACTCCGGGCTTGATCGTCGGATGTCACGGTTTGTAGCCGAATGTTATTAATACTCTGTTGACGCCCTGCTATCACAGACAGGAAGTTAGCGACGATCAGCATCCGATCAAAAGCCTCGTGAAAGGTGACCGGGGAATTCGGCTCCAGCGACACCACCATTCGGTTCTTGATAAAAACTCCATTCGGCCCTCCCATTTTATGAGAAGGCTGATGTCTTACCGCCAGTTTTCCGATATCTGTATCAACCTCGATGACAGTAAGCTTTCCTGTGAAATACGCGACATGGGGCCACTCACCGGCCTCAACGGGCCGTAAACCTCTCAGTTTCCGCGTGGCGAGTACGGTGTCAATGATGGATTCGGCATCTCTGACATGTCCGAACGCGTCAAAATCATAAAATAAAGATGGAAGATCATTCGTAGTGAAGTGAATGCCACGCACGGTAGCTGCGCCCGGATCGACGTGCTCATCGCCAACCGTCACAAAGTGGGGAAAACAGTGGCCAAAGTAGGAACGTGTCCAATCCTCCCCCTGCCGTACGTAATTTCTACCTGGCGAGAAAGCAACGCAATCGATACACGTCACCTTTTTGTGGTCGAATGTCGTACCGTGTAGGTGGGGCGTTTCGTGCAAAAATATTGGCTCGGAGTGGCTGCTTAGATTCAGGAGTGAATTAGGCCCCTTAAAGCGGATCTCGCCAAAGGCTTCTCGGTTTTGTGGTAATTGGAAAATTCCCCGGAGTCGTTTCATCTCTTAATATCCAGCATCTACTCCCCCCCTCACAACGTCGCCAGCACCACGTTGCTCGGCTCGCCTTCGTCGGCCTTGTTGACGGCGACGACGTAGAATTCCAGGCACACACCGCGCGGTTGGTTGGAGAGGGGGGCTTCCAGGCCCATGGCCATGCCCGTGTCCAGCCAAGCCTCCGAGTCGCCTTCCCGGCGCTGGATCTTATAGGCCGCCGCCTTGCCGCCCTCGTCGGGCTGTTGCTCGTTCCCACATATGCATCGGCGTGGAAACGAGAAATGCTACTTCATTGGCTCCACGCCAAGATCCTTGCAGATCTCCTTTGCCAAAACATCCGGTATTTCCGAATGCCTCGGAATGGCCGAACGTTTGTTGAGAGTTGAATTGTGCCACCAGGAGTGTCTGCCGCCTTCTCTTAGCAAAACACATCCCTGGCCACGCAGGTATTTGAGCAAGGCGCTCCTTTTCATGCGGCGATGGAGATTCTATCTTCCCGATAATCGGCACCAGCCAACGCAAGCGCTTCCTGGCGGTTGAACGCCAGCGCCTCCCGAAGGGTGATTTTCAGGGTTTCCTTCAATTCCCCGTAGGTCCTCTCCTGACAATTGACGCCGGGGATCTCCTGAATCCACCCGATCCACCAGTCGCCTTCCTGCCTTATCACGGCGGTATATTCGGTATTCATCGCTTATTTCTTCTCCGCTTCCAATCGTGCGATATCTTTTAATCGATCCCGATGTGGCCTGTGTAGGATGCGGCGAAGAATGAACCCCATCGATAAAACTGCGCATCAATGCGGTTCATTCTTCACCGCATCCTACTCCCCCTCACAACGTCGCCAGTACCCCATTGCTCGGCTCGCCTTTGCCCGCCTTGTTCACAGCGACGACGCGAAATTCCAGGCGGATGCCGCACGGTTGGTTGGCCAGGGTCCAGCCCCATGACCATGCCCGCGTCCAGCCAGGTCTCGGAATCGCCCTCCAGGATCATCCTGGCGCTATCCATCGCCGCGTCGAGGGTATGGTTTTTCTCCTTGATGGCGTGCTTGGCATCGGCCTGCTTTTCGTTGGCGGTGTCGGTGGCATCAAGATAGGTATTGAATTGTGTCTCCTCAGATCCTTGGCAGCCCCTCGGCGCTGATGGGCGGGTCCGGAAAGAGATCCTGATGGGTCTCCAAGCCCGCGATGATTTCATGGAGCAGGGATACAATCTTGCTCTCGGACTTGGGAACTGGTGACGAAATCCCGGGAACGGATTCTCTGGTTTCGGGAATGCGTTTCTAATGCTCGGAAAACGGTGCCGAAGCACCGGGTTTGTTCCAATGCCCTGCACGGCGCGGGAACGAAATCCCGATATGTAAATATCATAGCGGAATATGGCGGGAAAATCCTGATCCAGCCTTGTCCAATGACACATGAGCCTGAAGGAGGGACGTAAATCCAACGAGGAATGAGCCTGAAGGCGCTCTGAGATCTGGGATCATCGGAGGATGATCGTGACACTCAAGACCAAAAAAATACCCAATTCGCAAAAATACTCCCTCTCTTCGAGTGACGACCTCCGGGCTTTACTCGCAGTTCTTGAGGGTTTTCTGTCAGGCACTGGATTACCCTTGCTCAAGCCGGAATATCACCGGCACCGTCAGGGTCGCGGTTACCGCCTTGCCGCCTCGCCGTGCCGGCTGAAAAGACCAACCCTTGATCGCCTTCAAGGCAGCCCGATCCAGCAGTCGATGACCACTGCTGCGCGCCACGCTGGCGCTGCCGACCCGACCACTACCGAGTATCGAGACGCGAATCATTACCTCGCCTTCCTGACCACGCCGGCGCGCCATCCTGGGATAGACCGGGCGGGGG
>JABDQX010000033.1 GCA_013042035.1 Gammaproteobacteria bacterium | reverse complement strand
GCCCCGGAAGGGGAAGGTGCAGAGACTTGACGGGCAGCGCCTACGGGTATACTTGCATCGGATCGATTGCACGTAGCCTATGGCGAAGGGAAAGTCCGGATCACCAACAGATCAATGATTCCGATCGATGATCCTGGCGGCGAAAGCCGTGGTGATGTGAAGCGGTGGGTCGGACGTTCGAATCGTCTCGGGGGCGCCAGAATAAAATTAAAAATTAAGAATTACGAATCCGTGATTCTTAATTCGTCATTCGCAATTTCTCATGAATGTTCTCATCTTATTTTTCCATCCTCACCCACAACGCTCTCGCGTAAACGGTGCGTTACGCAAAGCAATCAGCGATCTTCCGGATATCGAGATACACGATCTTTATGAGGAATATCCGGACTTCTACGTGGACGTGAAACGGGAGCAGGAAAAACTGCTGGCCCATGATCTCATCGTATTCCAACACCCGCTGTACTGGTACAGTTCACCGGCTCTGTTGCAAGAGTGGCTGTATACGGTTTTCGAACGTGGTTGGGCGCATGGTAGGGGCGGAGAAGCGCTACAGGGGAAATATTGGTTGCAGGCCGTGAGCATGGCAGGCTCCCGAATGTCCTATAGCGAGAATGTACATCGTTTCCCCGTGGCGGAGATTCTACGACCGTTCGAGGCAACGGCACATGCCTGTCGGATGATATGGTTGCCACCGTTCCTAACCTATAACACACCCTCCATGGGCAACGACGAAATCGCCGCGCAAGCCCAAACCTGGCGAAAACATCTGACCACCCTCCGCGAGGGAGAAATGATCCCGCGATCCGGAGTCGAATAATGGCCGCTTCCAATCTTCTACTCGACTCAGCGTATTTTCTTGGCGCTGCGGTGGTCATGGTCCCCATCGCTAAGCGTCTTGGCCTGGGTTCGGTGCTCGGATACCTGGCTGCGGGCATCCTCATCGGTCCGTCGGCCGTGGGCCTCATCGACGAACCGGAAGCCATACTGCATTTTGCCGAGTTCGGTGTCGTTCTGCTGCTGTTTATCATCGGTCTTGAACTCAATCCTCGTATGCTGTGGTCCATGCGGCGGGCCATTCTGGGTATCGGAGGCGGCCAGGTGCTGCTCTCGGCCTTGCTGCTTTTCGGCTTTGCCTGGTTGCTTGATTTCGATTGGCGAACCTCCCTGATCGCAGGCATGGGTCTTGCCCTGTCTTCCACGGCCATTGCCCTGAAGGTGCTTGAAGAGAAAAACCTCCTCCCCACCCCAGCCGGACAGGCTGGTTTTGCGGTACTGCTGTTTCAGGATATTGCCGTTATTCCCATGCTGACGGTTCTGCCGATGCTGGCAATTGGTTCCCCGGTAAAATCTTCAGCCGAAACGGGCTGGCTGGCGGTGGTGGAAGCGCTGGTGGCCATTATCGTGATTGTTCTGATTGGCCGGCTTATTCTACGGCCCATTTTGCGTATCATGGCGCGCGTGGAACTGCGAGAGGTCTTTACGGCCTTTTCGCTTTTCCTGGTAATTGGCGTTGCGCTGGTCATGGAGGAAGTGGGGCTGTCCATGGCACTCGGGACGTTTCTCGTTGGCGTGTTGCTGGCCGAGTCAGAATACCGTCACGCACTCGAAGCCGACATCGAGCCGATCAAGGGATTGCTCATGGGGCTGTTCTTTATTGCAGTCGGCATGTCGGTGGACTTTGGTCTGCTCGAGGCGGAACCTGTCGGTATCCTCGGCGCTACCGCACTATTGGTTATCGCCAAGGCGTTGGTGCTGTTATTACTGGCACGGTTCGCAAAGTTGCCAAAAGGTCAGGTCCCCCTGTTCACCTTCCTGCTGGCCCAGGGTGGTGAGTTTGCCTTCGTGTTGTTCACGGTCGCCGTGTCGTTGCACGCCATGGATCCGGCGGATGCCGAACGTTTGATTCTCATCGTCACCCTGTCGATGCTGCTAAACCCCTTGCTCTTGTTCATCGAGGAGCGCTGGATTGCGCCGCGCTTTCACCGGCAAACACCCACCACACCCGAGTACGACGCCATTCAAAACCAGCAAAACCCCGTGATCATCGCGGGCTTCGGGCGTTTCGGTCAGGTCGTCGGAAGATTGCTCCATGCCCATCGAATACCCCTGACATTGCTCGATCATGATCCGGATCGAATCGATTACATCAGAAAGCTCCAATACAAGATATTCTTCGGTGACGCGACACGTCTTGATCTTTTGCATGCGGCAGGCGCCCATGATGCCAAGGTGCTGGTCGTGTCCCTGGATGACAGCGCGGCCTGCCGGAAACTCATACAGGTGGCCGGAACGCACTTCCCTCACCTCAAGATCATCGCCCGCGCCAGGGACATACCCCAGGTATTCGAGTATCAGGAACTTGGAGCAAGCACCCACCGGGAGGCGTTCGATACCGCGCTATCCCTAGGGGAAGAAGTATTGCGCGAATTGGGCTATCCCGCCTTTGAAGTACACCGGGCCGGCAAACGGTTTCGCACGCATGACATGGAAAGCCTTCATGAGATCCATGCGCAAAGCAAAAAATCGCCGGAGCTTGGAATTAATGCTGCAATTCAAGCACGGGAGGCCATGGGAAAATTGTTTGCGGAAGATTCGGAACCATTGACGCATGATGAGAGTTGGTCATGAATTCACTGCTGATGAGGGGGTAAGAGCGTGTCTGAAAAATCCCCGATCTACTGCGGTGGCCCCCGAATTGTGGCCCGCTGCGTTGCAAAAGGTAAGAAATCGAGTCATGTAGCTCGCTACACTCCCCGATTTCTTACCCTCCGCGCCTTGCGCGACCCCAATCGGGCTACCGCCTCGCGACGACCGGGAATTTTCAGACACGCTCTAAAAGCGTGTCTGGAATAAACCCGGACGAAAACTGCCTGCGTCGCCACTTCCCGGACGCGAACTGGAAACAATGCGTCGAACACCCAGGCGCAAAATCCGCCTATGAT
>JABDQX010000019.1 GCA_013042035.1 Gammaproteobacteria bacterium | reverse complement strand
GGTGTCAGATGAGACACCAGGTCCGGCAGAATCCTGGGAATAATTCCGTGTTGCAATTAGCCACGGGCATGGTTGCAAGATTATATGGCCCCATTTTGCGGGGCGAGCAGTTCTTAGTCATTAAAGCGTTAGTCATTAGAGGTGTGGAATGGAAATAATTCTTCTGGAAAAGACGGAGAATCTTGGCAAGTTGGGAGATATCGTAAAGGTCAAACCGGGTTATGCGCGTAATTTCCTGATGCCTAAAGGCAAGGCCATCCTCGCAACGCCCACCAACGTGGCCGTATTCGAGGCCAAACGGGCCGAGCTGGAGAAACAGCAGACCGAATCATTGGCCTCGGCTCAGGCCCGGGCCGAAAAAATCGAGGGTTGTGTTGTCACCATACCCGTCAAGGTAGGTGATGAGGGGCGCCTGTTCGGTTCCATTGGGACCAAGGACATCGCGGCTGCGGCCGAGCTAAGCGGTATCGAGATCACAAAGGAAGAGATCCGTTTGCCAATGGGTGCGATACGTCAAGCAGGGGAGCAGGCGGTCGTCATTCACCTGCACACGGACGTGGAAGCCGTCATCACGGTCAACGCGGTACCGGAATAATCTTGCATTTTATTCAAGATTCTCTCGATAGAGACGAACCCCCTATGTCCGTATATACGCTTGCGGAAAAACCGGTCGATTACAATGTCTCCGCCTTGAAGGTCCCACCGCATTCGGTCGAGGCGGAGCAGTCCGTCCTGGGCGGGCTGATGTTGGACGATGCGGCCTGGGACCGGATCGCCGACAGGGTAAGCGCGGAGGATTTCTACCGCCGCGATCATCGAACCATATTCGATGCAATCCGTCTGCTTGTGCAGGACAACTTACCGATCGATGTTATCACTGTCAGTGAGTGGTTGGAAAAACACAACGAGATCCGGGGAGTTGGCGGTCTTGCCTATCTGGGAGAGCTTGCGAGAAATACGCCCAGCGCGGCCAATATCGTTGCGTATGCCGGTATCGTGCGGGAGCGTGCGGTATTGCGTGGACTCATCCATGCCGGCAATGAGATCAGCAACTATGCCTTCAATCCCGAGGGGAGAAGCAGCGGCGAGCTGCTGGATCAGGCGGAACAGTTGGTATTTTCCCTGGCCGAACAAGGCAAGCGCAACACCAATGGGTACATTTCCGTCAAGGATATTCTGCCCGGTGTCGTCGACCGCATCGACACGCTGTTTCACAACGATGACCCCATCACGGGGGTTGCCACGGGCTTCAAGGACCTGGATCAAAAGACCGCGGGCTTCCAGGCGGGAGACCTTGTCATTATCGCCGGTCGTCCTTCCATGGGTAAAACCGCACTGGCAATGAATGTTGCCGAACATGCGGCCATCAAGTACCGGCTCCCGGTCGTATTATTCAGCATGGAAATGTCAGCCGAGCAGTTGATGATGCGCATGATATCCTCGCTGGGACGTCTCGACCAACACGTTGTCCGCACGGGTAAACTGAAGGACAGTGACTGGCCACGGCTCACATCGGTGGTCAGCATGCTCAACGACACATCACTTTTTATCGATGATACCCCGGCACTGACGCCCACGGAACTGCGCGCCCGTTGCCGAAGGCTAAAGCGTGAACATGGCCTCGGATTGGTGATCGTCGATTACCTGCAACTCATGCAGGTCCCGAACACCAAGGAAAATCGCGCCACGGAGATATCCGAGATCTCCAGGGCCTTGAAGGCCCTGGCCAGGGAACTGAGCCTACCACTGGTGGCCCTGTCACAGTTGAATCGCAGCCTGGAACAGCGGCCCAATAAGCGACCTGTTTTGTCGGATCTGCGAGAATCCGGGGCTATTGAGCAAGATGCGGATGTTATTCTCTTTATCTACCGCGATGAGGTGTATAACGAGGATAGTCCGGACAAGGGAATGGCGGAAATCATTATCGGTAAGCAACGAAACGGGACTATCGGTCACATCAACCTGACCTTTCTGAATCAGTACACCCGGTTCGAGAACTATTTCGAGCAAAAAGAAGGGTTTTATAATTGACAATCCTTTGTCGCCCATTATCGATTATCCATTCTTTTGGCCAATCCTGTTCTCTGTTCCCGCAAGCAGATTCCGAATATTTGTCCAGTGGCGCCAGATGATAAACAAGACAATAAATAAAATTGCCCCGATATAAGCGGGCTCGGGTGCAAAGTACGCAATATAAACCGGGGCCAGAAAGGTGGCCACGAGTGCCGATAAAGACGAGTATCGGAAAATAACGGCGACCAGCAACCAAGTTGCCAAAATAACCAAGGCAGCCGGCCAGGAAATGCCGACAATGGTACCAAAGGCGGTGGCCACACCCTTTCCACCCTGAAAACGAAATAAGACGGGGAATATATGCCCCAGGAAAGCCGCCAATCCGACACCAGCCAGGATCTGCGGTGAATCGGTAAAAAGGCGCACCGCGAGCACCGGCAACAAACCTTTCAATACATCGCCGAGCAAAGTAATCATCGCGGCCTTCTTTCCCCCCAGG
Source organism: Gammaproteobacteria bacterium (assembly GCA_013042035.1). GTDB lineage: Bacteria > Pseudomonadota > Gammaproteobacteria > HK1 > HK1 > JABDQX01. The sequence continues at coordinate 3,422 of JABDQX010000019.1, read as the reverse complement.
CGCAGCACATTGGTGGCACCGGGATTCCTAGATCCACTCGTGCGCGGATCCGGCAAATTCATGAGCCGACACACTACGACGGCCGATGAAACAGAGCCTGCCAGATAAGCGCCGATGATAGCTGCTATAACGATTGAAATAGTCATCATGGATATTATCTACCTTCACGGTCTTAAAATTCCCACCACCATCGGTCTTTTCCCGTGGGAGCGACAAATCAAACAAACCGTCGTTTTCGACCTCGACATGGCGGGAGATATCGAGAAAGCGGCAGCAACGGATCGCATTGAGGATACCATTGATTATAAGGCCATCGCCAAACGAATCATCGAGTTTGTCGGCGGCAGCGACTTTCAGCTTGTAGAGACACTGGCCGAGGCGGTCGCGAAGATCGTCATTGAGGAGTTCCAGGTTCGCTGGGTCCGACTGCGCGTGAATAAAGCCGGCGCCATACGGGACGCGCGGGATGTGGGCGTGATTATCGAGCGGGGTCATCAGGGCTAGCAAGGCATCTTTTCTTGCACTGTCGGCGCTGAGCACACCCGAGGTTTTTCACATGGCTCTCATCGTCATTTCGCAGGCGGTAAAAAACATGCACGAGAAGCAAGAAATCGACCGATAGTACGCAACACACCAATGGCAAGAGTCTATGTCAGTGTCGGCAGCAATATCGAGCGCTCACGAAATATCCGTTTCGCCATAAAAAGGCTGCATAACGCATATGCGCCACTGCTCACATCATCGATTTACGAAAGCGATCCTGTTGGCTTCGAGGGGAATCGCTTTTTTAACCTGGTCATTGGATTCGATACCCACGATCAACTCGAAACCGTGCTCCAAACCCTCCGTTCCATCGAAAATCAATCCGGGCGCGCCCGAGACGAAGCGCGGTTCAGTCCCCGAACACTGGATCTCGATCTTCTGCTATACGACGATCTTGTCATCCAGGAGCAGGATCTGAACCTCCCGCGCAAAGAGATCCTCGTTCATGCCTTTGTGTTGGGGCCACTGGCCGAGATTGCCGGGGATCGCAAGCACCCCATCGGGCAGCGCACCTTTGCACACCTGTGGTCGGCATTCGATAAGGAGAATCAACCAATCTGGACTGTTCCTTTCGATCCGATGTAGGAGCGGATTTTTATACCTCTCACCCATCAACGCCCATCTACCCTACAGTAATTTCTATGCAAAATGGCATAACCCTTTGGCGAGACCGCCTCATGCGGTTGCGCTCCAACAAGCTGTTCGAGTCGGCAGTGATAGCCGTTATTATTGCCTCCGCACTGCTGATCGGCGTAAAAACCTACGACATAGACCCCGTTTGGATCTCTGTTCTGGAGATTCTCGATATCGGTGTCACGACCCTGTTTCTCGTCGAGATCTGTGTGCGCATGGCGGCTGAAAGGCGTTTTTTGGATTTTTTCAAACAGGGATGGAATCTATTTGATTTCACCATCGTCGTCGTCAGTCTCATTCCCATGGATAACACGGAGATGGCGCTGCTGGCACGGCTGCTGCGTATTTTCCGTGTGTTGCGCCTGATATCGGTGATTCCCGAGCTTCGGTTATTGGTCAATGCCCTGATCGTCTCCATTCCACGGATGGGGTATGTCGCGCTGTTGATGTTCATCATTTTCTACATCTATGCGGCGATTGGATGCCACCTGTTCGAACACATCAATCCGGTGCTGTGGGGTAATGTTTCCATCGCGCTGCTGACGCTGTTTCGCATCGCCACCTTCGAGGATTGGACCGATGTGATGTACGAGACCATGGATAGCTATGGTTGGAGCTGGATCTACTACCTCACCTTCATTTTTTTCACCGCTTTCGTTCTTCTCAATATGATGATCGGCATCGTGCTCGATGTGATGCAGCGGGAACACGAGAATATGGAGCGCGATGAGGGCAAGGGTGAAGCAGCCGAGGTGCACTGGCTCAAGGAGCACACCGGCGCCATTGAGGAGCGGCTGGTACGTATCGAGGCTCTGCTGGAATCACATGCCGGGAAATGCGCCGAAAGCATCCGAAAGCCAGAAGGTGGATGACATCGCGGCGCAAAAATGAGTAATTCAATTACTCCGGAATTTATTATTGACGGCCATCAAAAACAACGTAAACTCACCATAAATTTTGTGGCACAAAAATTATGGTGGATACCGCCCGCTTCAACAAAAAAGACCTCCCACGCCTCCCCGTACTGGCGCGGCTTGTCGATCTCGGCTTTAACTACCTGACGCCGACACAAGCCCTTGCGGCCCGCCGAGGAAAAATCGGCAACGTACTGTTGGAAGATATCCTCAAGGAAAGGCTGGGATACATCAACCGGATCCCTTACAAGGGAAGCGAACATCGCTTCACCGAGGAAAATATCCGGCTCGCCATCGAGAAACTCAAAAGCGTCAAACATCAAGGGCTTGTGCGAACCAACGAGACCGTCCATGAGCGGCTGACATTGGGACTTTCCCTGGAGCAACCCCTGGAAGAATACGCCAGAAGTTTTACGTTACGTTACATCGACTGGCAAAACTGGGAGAGGAATGCCTTTCACGTTACCGTACGATTTCCGATTGCGGATCGGCGGGGTACGGAAACCATAGAATTGGATATCGTATTGTTCGTCAACGGTATTCCCTTCGTTGTCATCGAATGCGCACCCTCGTGCGTACCGATTGACCAAGCCATCGCGCAATCGATCCGAAACCAACGGGAAAGCCATTTCCCGGGTCCGCCGGGCTCGAATCCGGAGAGCCGGTATTCCCCCGACCAGAATATCCTTGGCCAGAACATTTTCAGCTACGTGCAGCTTGTGCTTGCCACCAATCAGGATACGGCCCAATTCGGTACCATCGGTACACCGGCGCGATTCTGGTCTACCTGGAAAGAGCGGGACTGGAAAACGCATCTCGAAAAATACCCCGCGGACCAAGATCATGAATCCCCGGCCCTCCTGAGCATTGCCTCTTCGCCAAAATCCCCCCGGAAACCGAATCGACGGGAAAAACCATCGGATACAGGGTATGCAACGACCCTTCATGGTCTTTGCTCCCCAGAACGGTTGCTGGAACTTATCTATAAATTCAGCGTATTCGATAATGGGATCAAAAAAATGGCCCGTTATCAGCAATATTTCGCCGTTAAACGTATTTTGTCCCATATTCGGGTTCTGGATGCCAATGGCAGACGCCGGGGCGGCATCGTCTGGCATACCCAAGGATCCGGAAAATCCCTGACCATGGTCATGCTGGCCCGCTCCCTTGCCGAGGAACCGGGCATCCTTAATCCACGCATCGTGTTGATTACCGATCGCAAGGATCTCGACGAACAAATCAAGGATACCTTCGCGGCCTGTGACATGGCCCCACAACGGGCAAAAACCGGACGGGATCTCCTGGAATTGGTCTCCGAACAAAAGGCAGGCA
>JABDQX010000003.1 GCA_013042035.1 Gammaproteobacteria bacterium | reverse complement strand
CAAGATGCGTATAAGCTTGCGGTGGATGGCCTGAAAGCTTTTGAGCATTCGGCGACCGGTCTTATCCAGATTGCTTTCCTTTTCCGCCATGCTATTGAAAATATTTTCAAAAGAATCGAGCACCGTGCACAGCGCCAGGAAGATTTCATCTTCGCTTTCCGATGCCCGTTTCTTTTCTTCTCGTAAGGCACCTTCCAGGTCGATGATAGTCCGTTGAAAGGTAATCAGTTTGTCATTGAGGTGCTGTTTGCTCAAGAATTTTGCTCTACATGATTTTGCTCCGAGAAATCATGCGGAGCAAAATTATATGGCCCCACTGCACGGGGCAGGGAAAAAGTGGTTTATCCCACAAAGATGTCAGAATGATGATTTAGGGAGAAATAATCAAACGCACAAGCTGCGGACGCCGATTCTCACTGTCCACCGGTACCTGTGGCGCCGATACGGCATAGGGACCAAAATCGACTCGGTAACGGAATACCGCCTGAGCGCGCGTCAGCGGATTGAATAACATTTTTTGCGCTGCGGCAATGGTTTTTGCATTATGCCGACCATCACGCAGCGCATCGGCCACCGCCAGCATAATCTCTTTTTTCGTGGCAGTTTCATCAACGCCAAGGATTATAAATGGATCCGTCATGGCAGCCTCCGATCGAGCAGGTCTTCTCCTAGCTGCTCTGTCAACCAGTGTTCCTCATCAGCGGTACAACAAGCTTCATATAGATTGCGCAGGCCCAGGGAGACGATCTCCTGATTACCGCCGCCCATCAGACTGTCATAAGCATTTTCCATGGCATCGAAGAAAAGCTCCTTTATTTCTTCATCCTCGGCCTCGACCACGATACGAGCTGCCTTGCCTAGGTTCATCGCCCTCATGGCCTTATCGAGCTGCCGGAAATTTTGTTCCCTGCGCACATTCGACAAGGTTGTTTGGATCTGTGGACAATCAGGACAAATGGCAAGACCCGCGTCAAGGCGCTTTTCCAGCGTACCGGTGACCACTCCCTGATGCATTAAATTTTCCACATCAAGTCCAATACAATGGGCAGTCGCTTCGAGAAAACGGGAATCATCCAGGCGCCGAGCCAGAAACTCCATGGCATCGGACAAAGCGGAGATGACTTTCTCTGACGTGGTTTCCGCGTAGACAAGATAGATAAGCTCCTGACGCAGATGAGGATTTTTTGTCAACAGGGGAATGGCTGCCTGAAAATATTTTCGGCTGTAACGCCCTCCGGCCAGAACCCGGCCAATGCCGCACCGAAAGGCAATCCGCTGGCGCAGGTACTCGGTTTCCTGATCCTGTGCTTTGCCCGGCAAGGCGCTGAATATCTTTTCTTCGTTGCCCGGGTCGATCCACGACATGTATTGTCCCAGCGGCAAATAACCGGCGTAAAGTTCGAGCCAATCCTGTTCATCGAGATCAAAATCGGATTTTTTCTCCCGCAACAAACGAAGGATTTTATCGGAGATACCAAATTCCTCGGCAAAAGCCGGCGTACAAGGAAAGTAATTTCTATCACCGTCGATAAGATCCTCATTAGATGAAGATCCGTGCGACGCCATTCCACCCTCCGAAGAGGCAGCTTCCTCCTCCGGTTCGATGGACAAGGCTGCAAGACGGGCGATTTGCCGACGTTCGTTTTGCCAATGGGCACTCAAGGACGGGGAAAGCTGATCCGATCGGGCGTGGGCCGCTACCTGTTTATCCAACAGCGCCAGTAGGCTGTCTCGCAATATTTCGTCGCTTGGCGCATTGCTGGAAACATTGGGGGTGTCCTGATGAACGTGAAGGGAGCGCAGGGTATCACGATCATGGATTACCGTTAGCCAATAGGTAATCGCAATGCTCAGGTACTCTACATTGTCTGCCGACAGGCTGAGATAGAGTTTGGCAAGCAACGAGACATCCCGGCGTCGGGGCGGCGATGGCAAAAGCGCCGGAATCGCCGAGTGTTCTCCCGCATACCAAAGCTCTTTCAAATAGCAGTAATCGAAATAGCGTGCATATTGATCGATGAGTTGCGGATCCTGGGTTGCCGCGGGAGATGTTTTCCGAGAATCTGTTCCCGCGATGATGGCGAGAATACGCCGAGGCAAGGCGTAACCCCGACCGTGTTCGGCAAGCTCCCGAGTCAGATACGGTAGGAGGGTTATTATCTGGGGAAAAAGGATGGGGTAATCGGATAACAATGGTTCCCATTGCGCCACCCCGTCCAAGTATCGATCACAGGCAATCAGCGCGAAACCAAAATCGTAGCGACCCTGATCGGACTGCGGTATGGACTGTGACGTTGTCGCCTCATTCGCATAGAGAACCACGGCCTCTTCATAACGATCCATTTCCACCAGACAACCGGCTTTTTTTTCCAAGATGGCGGGATCCGCCCCTTGTGCCAGGGCTATATCGTACAGAGCAAGCCGGATTGAAGGGTCTTTTTCATCATCGGCTTTTTCAACCGCCGATGTCATCTGTCCTATTTCCAGGCGATGACGCAATTGTGCGATTTTATCTTGCAGCCACGGTTCAGCCTGAATCGTGGATCCGGTGGCCGCCAATGCAGCGCTAAAACCATTCAGCGCGCCCGGGATGTCTCCCTTTTTTTCCAGTTTGCGCGCCTTTTTAATCTGCTCCTTGCGCTGATCCAGGCGAATCTGTTCCTCGCAAAGCCGGCGCTTTTCCTGAGTGTCTTTATCCGGGGCGATATGCAGGGCATGATCGAATTCTTTTTTTGCGGCTATGTAGCTTTTTTTAGCAAATAAGCGTTCACCTCGCGATAAAAACGCCTGTAGCTGGTTTGTTTTGTCCATAAGCTACGGTTCCGGGCTGGGAATTGATGAGGGTCGGCGCATTATATTTCGCCAAGGCGGCCTTAATTCGCTCGCTGACAACAATCCGTTGCCGATCGAAATTCACGATTTGCGCTGCAAATTTACTGTCTGTTTGTCTTGCTATCGGGTTTTCGCTTGCCCGGCTTGTCGCCTTCACCGCCACACGCTCCACGATAACGCCATTGTCGCTAGATGGTTTTCTATCCACCACCGGAGAGGGCATTCGGTTCGGTAATCCGTCAATAGACCAATCACGGTTTTTCTCGAATCCCTCGAACCGGCGCTCCATGGCTTTTATCCGGTGTGTCGATTCCCGATATCCCGATACGGTGGTAAGAGCTGTCAGCCGATCGGTTAGCCGCGCCATATGTTGGTCGAACTGTTGGTCGAATTGGTCTGTCAGCCGATCGATGCGCATACCAAGGTAGGCACTGGTCAACACCAATCCTATCAATACTACCGACAGTGAGGCGGACATCAACCACTTGATTTTCAAGCCGCCGCTTCCCTGGGGTGAAAGCTTACCGGTATTTTCGCCTTCTCGCAAACCATCCAACAGCGCGAAGCATTCCAGATCGGCGCCGCACTGTGGACAGCGATCCATCTCGTCGACCAACCCCGGTCGCTCACAAACAGGGCAGTCTTTCATTAGCGCTGGACACCATGCAGGATGCGTAGTTTTTGATTGCCCTTCCAGTCCAGCTCCTTGTGTACTTCCGGCATAACCTCTGTCAGTAACCGTTGGATGGCAAGGGTATCCTCCCGTTGTAAAGCAAGATCAATGTCTTGAATATACTTCTCGAAGTACGGTGCCCTGACGGGATCCCGTTCACGACAAACTTCGTATGCGTTATGAAGCGTTACGAACAACTGTAGTACCGGGTGCTTGTCCAACTCGGCAAACAGCTTTTCGCGGGTGGCCATAATTTGCTCAACGGTACCGGTTTCGTTTTGCTTTTTAAGGTTGTCTATCTCTATTTCAAGATTTTTACGGTCCTCCGGAGACATAAAATGTCCCATTTGGTTCAGAAAATCTTCGGCATAGTACAAGTTGGTCCACGGTGCCTCTTCTTTTTCCAGCAGTTGGTGTGCAACCTGATTGCGTTCCTCGATTTTCTGACCAAGCGCTTTGTTTTCCTCGCCTGTTTTCGGGTCGATGATGCGATTTATCATTTCGGCGATCTGCACCGCGCGGTGGAGAAAATCATAGGTTGTATAGTATTTGTGCTCTTCCTGATTGGCACGGTCGATAGATTGTCGCAATTCGATGAACAATCTTTCGTCCGCCTTGCCCCGAGACAGGGTACGACTTACCTGGATGTCGGGTTTCCCCTTTATTTGCGCGGATACGGTAATGAGATTGTCGCTATCGATCTCGAAATCAAGCAATACCTCCGGCAATGCATCGTCGATTTCCTCGTCATCGCCCATATTGAAACTCAACCAAAGATCACCGATGGATTCCCGTTTCTCGTTAACCATGTTATAAAACTGAAAATGGATCAGTCGCTGCTCGGAATCGAGTAATTTGAATTCGTACTGCGTGTGGAATGGCAGGGGCGTATTGCTTTCCACCAATCGATAATCATCACCGTCTTCCAATACGAGGTAGTAATCGTGGGAAGTGGTATGGACGATATCCACGACACCCTTTGCGATGAGATTGGCCTGAAGATCGAAGCCACAGTGAGAGCAGGTGGTGTCACCTTGATTTACCGGCTTACCGCACACGGGACACTCATAGCTGTCGGCCAAACGATGAGCCAGTATGGCGGCTCCTTCCGCGATCGCCAGCATCGGGCGCTCGTGTAGCAATACCTTGTCATCCCCGAAGAATTCCCGCACTGCCCGTATCACCAAAGGAATGGAGGAGGAGCCACCGACCATAATCACCCGGTCGATAAGTTCCGGCTCGAAGTTGATGCCATCCAGTACGTTACGGGTCAATTCCATGGCCCGATCGACAAAAGGTTGCAGAATGGATTCGAAGCGCTCACGACTGATCTCCACCTCGATATCCAGGATGTCGCCGTCCTTATCCTTAAGCACACCCAAGATTTCGACGACCGCGCTGGTTTGGGTACTAAGGCGAATCTTGGCAGTTTCCACCTTGGCCCTTATGTCACCCAGAAAGCGGCTTTTTTCCACATCCGGCAAGGCATCGATCAATGCCGGAATATCTTCGATCTCGTGTTCGGCGGCGGTTTCCCGATATATGTGCTGGAGGAGAAGATTATCGATATCATCCCCGCCCATCCACATATCGCCACCTTTGCCCTGCTCGATGAATTGCCCATCGGCAATGGTCAGAACCGCCAAATCGAAGGTGCCGCCACCCAGATCGAAAACCAGTATGGTTAGTCCCTCGCCGACATCCAATTCCTCCACACCAAACGAAATGGCGGCGGCGGTGGGTTCCGGCAGGAGCCGCTGTACTTTGATCCCGGCAAGGGCGGCAGCGGCGCGGGTAGCATGTTTTTGCTTGTCATTGAAGTAAGCGGGTACCGTAACCACGCCATATTCCACATCATCTTTCAATTCCGTCACACAATCGGCGCGGATTTTGTCCAAAATCTTTGCTGAGATTTGTTCAGGCGTGTATTCTTTGCCGTCCAATACGACGGCAACACTGTGCTCGGAACCACCGGCCAGTGGCGTTACTTTGTAATTGTAACGTCCCTCGCTCAACATTCGCTGTACATCCGGATCGTGAAACCCCCGTCCCATCAAGCGCTTGATGGAAACGATGGTGTTGGTAGGTTCCTGTTGCATCCAGTTCACGGCATGGCGACCGACGAGAAATTGTTTCTTATGTCCAATCAGCCTTTTTTTGCGCTGAAAAGAAACAACAGAAGGGGTTAAATCCTCACCTTCCGCGTTGGCAATAATACGGGTGTCCACCGTTTTCAATGCTGCGGCCGAGTTGGTGGTACCGAGATCGATTCCGATTGCTTTAGACATGGTTTTTTATTTCCGGGGGATTCTGTTATTTCTGGGAAGTTGCCGTCGCATCCAGCGGGTAACGATACTGCAAGCGATGTGTGATTGGCAAAGTTACCGATTGATGCCGATCATCAAGGTTGCTATAGTCAATCCTGTGGTATGCCGAACCAAGACAAGCTCAGGCAAATAGCATTGCGTGTATGGGTATTGAGCCGGCTCGATTCCCCTGACACAACCCGAAATCCTATGCCAATTGGCAATACCGATTGGCAATACCGATTGGCAACACCGATGCCGATTCACGAATTCGAGGGCATCGCTCGTCGGTCAGAGGCGAAGCCTCGTTAGAAAAAATATAAATTACTCCATGCATAACCTTCCAGTAATCCATTGCTTTTCAGTTGGTTGCGGACCTGAAAAAAGTCTGCCAAAAATAACCTTCCTGAATAATCGGTAAATTATGAAAAGGACTGCACGCAGTAGGAAGTCTCACCACGCAACATCCGGAAGGCGATAGTGTTTCACATTCTCTATATATGTCAGAGCAGAACCCGGACCGTCATGTGGTCAGGATCCGGTTCCTCCACAATATATGGAAACAAAAATACTGCTGAAACACGACGGAAAGGATGTTGGGTGCAAAGGAATCAATTCAACAATGAAAAGAATGTTAATCAACGCGACTCAGCCAGAAGAGATGCGCGTGGCAATGGTCGATGGCCAATTCCTATATGACCTCGACATAGAAGTACGAACCCGAGAGCAAAAAAAAGCAAATATATATAAAGGGAAAATCACTAGAGTCGAACCTAGCCTGGAGGCCGCTTTCGTTGATTTTGGCGCGGATCGACATGGTTTCCTGCCATTAAAAGAGATTTCACGAGACTATTTCCTGAATAAACCGTCCAATGGTGGGACCGGATCGATCCGGGATGCCGTTCGGGAAGGGCAGGAGTTAATAGTACAGGTAGACAAAGAAGAACGGGGCACCAAAGGGGCGGCCCTGACCACGTTTATAAGCCTTGCCGGCCGTTACATGGTGCTAATGCCGAACAATCCGCGTGCTGGGGGGGTCTCCCGGCGAGTGGAAGGCGAGGAGCGTACTGCCCTGCGTGAGATCCTGAGCACACTCAACGTACCCTCCGGCATGGGTCTTATCGTGCGTACGGCGGGCGTTGGCAAATCCGCTGAAGAATTACAGTGGGATCTCGATTACCTGCTCCAGGTTTGGGGTGCCATCGATATAGCCGCTCGCGAGCGCGGTGCGCCATTTCTTATTTTCCAGGAAAGCAAGCTCATCATCCGGGCCATTCGGGACTATTTTCGTCAGGACATCAACGAGATTCTCATCGACAACGAGGAAGTCTATGGACAGGCGAGGGATTTCATCGGCCAAATCATGCCGCAGAATCTCAATAAAATAAAACACTACCAGGATCCCGTACCGCTTTTCAGTCGATACCAAATCGAAAGTCAGATCGAATCGGCGTTTGGCCGTTCGGTTCGGCTGCCATCCGGTGGTTCCATCGTGATTGATCATACCGAGGCGCTGACATCCATCGATATCAATTCCTCTCGTTCCACAAAAGGGGGAGACATCGAAGAAACCGCGCTGAACACGAATGTGGAAGCGACGGATGAGATAGCCCGCCAGTTAAGATTGCGTGACCTTGGTGGGTTAATCGTGATCGATTTTATCGATATGACGCCTGCCAGAAATCAACGCGAAGTGGAAAATCGCCTGTGGGCTGCCCTCAAATCCGATAGGGCTCGTGTGCAATGTGGCCGCATTTCCCGGTTCGGACTTCTGGAGATGTCCAGACAACGTTTGAGGCCTTCCCTTGACGACTCAAGTCAACTGGTCTGCCCTCGTTGCAATGGTCAGGGTACCGTGCGAGGGATTGAATCCCTGGCCCTTTCCATCCTGCGCATCCTGGAAGAGGATGCCATGAAGGAAAAAACCGGCAGGATCGTGGCCAGACTACCTATCGATGTCGGCACCTATCTGCTGAACGAAAAGCGCCATGCCATCCACATGATGGAAAAACGCCAGCAGGTTTCTATTGTCATCGTTCCGGACCCCGGTATAGAGACACCTCACTACGAAGTACGTCGTGTTCGACAAGACGAAATAATCTCAGGGACATCACACAAACCAAGTTATGAGCTAACGGAGAATGATCGAGCTATCCCGGAGTTCGTTACCGCCGTATCACAACGCGCGCAATCATCCGAACCGGTTGTAAAAGCAGTTTCCCATTCAACACCGATACCGGTATCTTCGGTTGTCAAGGAAAAAACCGAAGGAGGATTTATCCGCAAGTTATGGAAAACGCTCTTCGGATCATCGGATGAAGAATCGGAAACAAAGTCCGCGCCTCAACCAAATAGCAACCGAACATCACGGGGCGGCAATGGACGTCCCCGCCGGCGAAATACCCAGGATTCGCGACGTCGACCACAAACGAGACGGGATGATGTGCGATCGGGGCGCGGCGAGGAAAAATCCGCGAATGAGGAAACGGTACCACAAAAATCCGGGCAAACGTCGACCGAGACAGCGTCTTCCGTATCTCCGGAACGTGGTGTGACCAAAAAAACCGAAGGGGTGCAGACTTCGGAACAATCGGCCACCGGTACCGGCAGTGGTGCCGGGCGTCCTCGAACGCGTCGCCCGTCATCGAACCCCCGTCGCCGTGGTTCCGGCCGGGGTCGACCACGTAATGTCAGTACCAGTGCGGGCGCTGACGCTGAACAATCGTCAACCCCTCGCCCCGCGGGTACGGAATCTTCTTCTCCCGGTAGCCTTGCCAATACTGGCAATTCCGCAACCCCGGGAGAAAAAATCGAACCACAGCCGACTGCCACTCAAGCCCCGGAAAGACAAGCCCCGGAAAGAACTGCCACTCAAGTCCCGGAAAGAATAGAACGAAAAGAAACCGAACAGAACCGGGTTGTTGTTGCGCCACTCGATACCCCGCAAAGTGCCGCCCCACAATCCCCTCCCATATCGCCAAGCGCGTCACCAGACAGGCCGAGAGCCGATTCTTTACAGAGCAATACACCGCAAGCTGCGGAACAATCTCAAGTGAAAGAGCTTCCAACCGGTTCCTGAATAGGCAAGGATAATGTTGGATTAAAGGCCTCATGCACCTACATATCCTGGGTATCTGCGGCACATTCATGGCGGGCGTTGCCATTCTCGCCCGTCAGCTCGGTCATCATGTCACAGGGCAAGATGTAGGTGCTTACCCACCTATGAGCGACCAACTGGCGGCGGAGGGCATTCCCGTCTGGGAAGGCTACGACCCAAAACATCTGTATCCGGCACCCGAGTGTGTGATCGTGGGCAATGCTCTTTCCCGAGGCAATGAGGCCGTTGAATACATCCTCAATTGCCGCCCCGAACACAACATCCCCTTCATGTCCGGGCCTGCCTGGTTGGCGGAAAACGTGTTACGTAACCGCTGGGTGATCGCCGTTGCTGGGACTCATGGTAAAACAACGACTTCCGCCTTGTTGGCCTTTATTCTTGATGAGAGCGCTCATGCTGCTTCCACTGCCGCACCAACCAAATCAGGCTTCCTGATAGGCGGCATTCCACAAAACTTCGGCGTCTCCGCCCGTCTTGGCGAATCACCCTTTTTTGTCGTGGAGGCCGACGAATACGATACGGCCTTTTTCGATAAGCGATCCAAATTCATCCACTACCGACCGAGGACATTGCTCCTCAATAACCTCGAATTCGACCATGGGGATATCTTTCCGGATCTGGCCGCGATTCAAACCCAGTTTCACCATCTGATACGCACTATTCCCGGTAACGGGCGCATCCTGTGTCCCGAAGAAGACGAGGCCCTTGAACAGACACTGGCCATGGGCTGCTGGACACCCGTCGAATATTTCGGTGGACCGTCCGCAATCTGGCAGGCAAAAAAAGACCCTACGGCCAATGACGGCAGTTCTTTCAGTGTTTGGTATCAGGGTATCGAGTCGGGTCGGGTCGAGTGGGCGCTGATCGGAGAACACAACATCCAAAATGCCTTGGCTGCCATTGCCGGGGCATACCATGCTGGCGTTTCCGTGGCATCGGCGTGTCGAGCCTTGGGTAAATTTCGCGGCGTAAAACGGCGTTTGGAGGAACGGGGCAGGATCCACGGTATTACTGTCTACGATGACTTTGCTCACCATCCCACTGCCATCGCGACAACATTGGCCGGTTTGCGAGCACGAGTCGGTGGGCAACGCATCATCGCCGTCCTGGAGCCTCGCTCCAATACCATGCGTCTGGGTATCCATCGGGGCGCCATCGCCCCTGCCCTGATGGATGCCGATCTACTTTGGCTCTATGAGCCTCCGAACATTGGCTGGGACATGGGCAACGTGGTCGAGGAGTTCGGATCCAATGGACACCTTCGAAACAGCATTGATGCCATCGTTACGGATATTGCCGGGATTGCCCGGGCAGGTGATCATGTACTCATTATGAGTAACGGTGGTTTCGGAGGAATACATGATCGATTGATTGAGGCGATAAAATCCTGCCGATGAAGCGCCATCCCTCCCTCCTGGTCTGGGAGCGGTCCCGACGACCGCCCCCTGAACGGGCGAGCTGCTTCGAACATCAGAACACAATAATATTTGCGGCCTATTTTTCTATCAAGATGACGACCGACCGTGGCTGCACCCAATAGCGCTCCTGATCATCAAGGCGCTCTTCCTGGCCGGAATCGACGATATCCCGCGGTGAATCCAGCGCCGTATCGGCAATCCGGTACCAGGATCGTTCATTGAGCTTGGGAAGCTCGAATGACAATGCATCCGTGTAGGCACTTGCGATCAGATAGATACTCTCACTTTCACCACTGGGCGTGATGACTCGCATGCATTTGGCGAGCGTTCTCGATTCGTAAGACCAATCCGGTTGGTAGGGCGTGATACCGTGCCATTCCACGGAGACTGTCGAGCCTTGCTCATCGGGCAGGAATGATTCCCGCCGCAGCGCGGCATACGCGCGCCGCAACGCGATTAGTCGCTGAAAGAAACGTACCAGATCCGCGTTTTCCCGCGTCATGTCCCAATCGAGCCAACTGATTTCGTTATCCTGGCAATAGGCATTGTTATTGCCGCGCTGGGTGCGTCCCATCTCGTCGCCACTCAGTATCATGGGGACGCCATGGGACAACAAGAGCAACGTTGCCATGTTTTTCATCTGACGGCGGCGAAGCCGATTTATTTCCCCGTTGCTTGTCAGCCCCTCCTCGCCACAATTCCAACTGAGGTTGTCGTTATGGCCGTCGCGCTCATCTTCTCCGTTTTCGATGTTGTGCTTTCCGTTGTACGAAGTGACATCCATGAGCGTAAATCCATCATGGCAGGTAATGAAATTTATGCTGTGATAGGGTTCACGGTTGCTGGTTTGATAGAGATCCGGGCTGCCGGTCATCCGGGTAGCCAAGGCCTGCACCATACCCGGATCGCCGCGCACGAACTTTCGGATATCATCGCGGAAGTGTCCGTTCCATTCCGCCCAGCGCCCCCAGTGGGGAAATGTTCCAACCTGATAGAGCCCGGCCGCGTCCCAGGCCTCGGCAATCAGTTTGGTATTGGCAAGAACCGGATCGCCGGCGATACCTTCGAGCAGTGGTGGATTGTGCAATACCGAACCGTCCCGACCGCGCCCGAGTATCGAGGCGAGATCGAACCGGAAACCATCCACGTGCATCTCCGTCACCCAGTACCGAAGGCTGTCCAATATCATCTCCCGAACCACGGGGTGATTACAGTTGACAGTATTTCCGCATCCGGAGTAGTTGTGGTAGGCGCCATTTTCAGGATTTACGATATAGTACACGGCGTTATCGATACCACGAAACGAGAAGGTCGTTCCCCGTTCGTCTCCTTCGGCCGTGTGGTTGAAAACCACATCCAGGATGACTTCAATCCCGGCCGCGTGAAAGGCCTTCACCATGGCCTTGAATTCCCGCACGACCGCGCCGTCTTCCTTGCTGGTTCCATATGAGTTTTTCGGCGCAAAAAATGAGATGGGATGGTAACCCCAATAGTTCAACAGCGGCTTGCCGGTCAGTGGATTGACGCGATCGGTATCCCGCTCCTCGAATTCGTAGACGGGCAGCAGCTCGACGGCGGTTATACCAAGGGATTTGAGGTAGGGGATCTTTTCCGTCAGGCCCAGAAAGGTTCCAGGATTTTGCACGCCGGACGATGGATCGCATGTAAAACCCCTGACATGGAGTTCATATATAATGGAATCGGCCAGGGGAATGTTGAGTTGTTGATCGTCGTCCCAGTCGAAATCGCTTTCGATCACTACGGAGCATCGCTCGCTGAATCGGCGTTTGTCGCCGCCATCTTCATCCGGGAATATCCCCCACTGATGGTGTCCGGCAATGGCGCGCGCGTAAGGATCCAGCAAAGTGCGCTCCTTATCGAAACATTGGACATCGGGCTTGGGATTCGGATCGCAATTCATCCGGTAGCCATAGTGTACATTCGGTTTGAGATCCTGAATCAGGATATGCCAAATATCGCCGGTTTTGTTTGTCTTGGGATCCAATGGAATCTCGATAATATTCTCGGACAAAGTATTCCGGGATGCATTTTCCGGCTCGTTACCGACGAGAGTCAGATGCGAAGTGGATGATTCGGTGGATGCTTTACAAGGCGAAGCAATCAGCAGCGTGACCTCTGTCGCATGTCCCGAGAAGATAGAGAAATTGATTCCCTTGCGATGGGTTTTGGCGCCTAGTGGCAGCGGCTCACCCCGACTTGTCATCAATCGGGCGGACCCAATCTCCACCAGTCGTTCTTGCGGATTTTTTTGTTCTTTTCCTTGATATGTGATCATGATCGCCCCCGCCATGTGTTTTCGTCCAAAGGAGATTTTCACGAGATCTGAGAGCGTGGCTGAAAATTCCGGGTCGTCGCGAGGCGGTAGCCCGATTGGGGGCCGCCGCAGTAGACTGGGGATTTTTAAGACACGCTCTCAGTATCGGACATCCTGATTGTGGAGACAATAGCCAAAAATGATAGCCCAAAATAATTGATACGTCGTGTATACTTCATTCTCGAACCCGGGCAACTTGATCTGGACAACCCGGATCATAAAATCTCACAATAAACGCAAATGATCTCTCACCTCGATCGGACATTGTGGCAAAAGACCGAACTTATCTTCCGGTCTGTCGTGTTCAATCTAATCCAGCTCTTTTCCACGCTCATTTTCGGCGTGCTTTGTCCGCTTATCTGGCCCCTCCCTTTCCGCTTCCGCCACAGGTTTACGGCGCTTTGGGCTTATCTGAATCTATGGTGCCTGGCAAAAATCTGCTTACTTACTTACCAGGTAGAAGGGAAAGAGAATATTCCGGCAACCGCGGGGGTTGTGTTGTGTAAACATGAGTCTTCCTGGGAAACCCTTGTGTTACAGATTATTTTCCGGCCTCAGGTATGGGTATTGAAACGGGAGCTTATGTGGATTCCCTTCCTGGGATGGGCGCTTGCGGCGCTAAGGCCGATTGCCATCGACCGAAAAACGACGCACCGTGCATTGTGGAAAGTTGTGGAGCAGGGCCGTCCGTGTCTGGATGCGGGGATTTGGGTGACAATATTTCCCGAGGGTACGCGGGTCGCGCCAGGCGAGAAAGGGAACTATTTCAGCGGTGGTGCGTTACTTGCAAAACGATCCGGTCGTTTTGTTGTGCCCGTAGCGCACAATGCGGGCGATTTTTGGCCACGCCACGGTTTTATTAAAAACCCCGGGATCATACGCCTGGTTATCGGGGCTCCCATTGAATCCGGAGATCTCAGCGCGGCGCGGATTAATGCATTGTCAAAAGAATGGATTGAAAATACAGTGGAACGGATTCGCAAATAATGTTGCTTGGAGATAATTATTTTGAGTTTTTCACTACGAGTCGGCGTTTTTGTCGATGCCGAGAATATACGGCTAAATGGCGGTTATCAGTTACGCTATGATGTCCTTCGCAGATTCGCTGCCCGCGATGGTGGCACCCTGTTGCGGCTAAATACCTATATTGCCTTCGATAGAGAACGCGCGGAAAGCGATTCGGAATATGCCAAAAAATCTTACATCTACCAGCAAATGGTGCGTGATTTCGGATGGAAGATTATCGTGAAATATGTCCGCAGATATACTGACGATGAGGGGAACATCACCACAAAGGCCAACGCCGATCTGGACCTTGCGGTGGATGCCATGCTCCAATCCGAGCATCTGGATCGTGTTTTATTGGTGACCGGCGACGGTGATTTTCTTCAGGTGGTCAACGCACTTCAAAACAGGGGATCCCGTGTCGATCTACTTGGATTCAAAAATGTTTCTCGGGAGCTGCAACGTCAGGTAGATGCATTTTATTCCGGTTATCTGATTCCGGACCTGTTGCCGTTTTCCTATGAGCCGAAAAACGAATGGGGAAACATCGGTTCCTGTGTGCGAGGGGTTTGCAGTAAATGGTTTCCGGATAAGGGATTCGGATTTCTCCGTTATGTGCGCGAGATCAGCCCCAATCTGTGGGTGACGGATACCCGTGAACAGGAATCACCGTATGAAAGTGTGTTTTGCCACGCCAATGAACTGGCCGAGGGGATCACGGGAGATATTCTGCTCAATCGGGAAACCGTTCTCGAATTCTACTTAAAGGAGAATCTCCAAAAGGAGGGCGGGAGATCCGCATCCAATGTGCGGGTATTGCATATGGCGGGACGGTAATTTTTTGGCGGCTGCCTTTTGGCGGTTGCCGAGGGATTGCAGGGTGAAAATATTGGTATTCCTTCGTGGATGGATAAAAAAGACAGCATCGCTCAGCCCTGGCATCTGAAGCGCGTCACCGCTGTGCTAAAGGCCGGCGGGGTGATTGCCTACCCGACGGAAGCGGTGTTCGGCCTCGGATGCGATCCACGAAATGATGAGGCCGTGTTACGGTTGCTTGCGTTGAAAAAGCGCTCTGTCTCCCAGGGACTCATCCTGGTCGCTTCCCGATTTTCCCAATTGGCGCCTTTCATCGAAACACTGGATCCGGTACGCATGCGTGAAATTCATGCCACCTGGCCGGGACCTGTCACCTGGATCTTTCCTGCCCGTCCGGCAACACCGCCCTGGTTGACCGGGCATCACGATTCCCTTGCCGTTCGGGTCAGCGCCAATCCGGGGGTGGTGGCGCTGTGTGAATCTTTCGGTAGCGCCCTGGTCTCCACCAGTGCAAATATCAGTGGCTTACCCGCCGCGCGAAACATCCTCGACGTCAGGCGGCAGTTTGGACAGAAATTGGACTATATCCTACCGGGTCAGGTGGGTGGCAGACAGCGACCGAGCGAGATTCGCAATGGCCTGACCGGATGCGTGCTCCGGCCTGGATAAATTTGGTATGGAGAAAAATATATGGCGTTTTCCTTATTCCGAAGAAAAAAAGGCAAAACCGGTGAAACACCAACGCCCGAACTCGATTCTAAGCACCCATTCGGTATTGATGCCGAGCCCCCTATCGAACCTGCGCCGGACATCGCCACTGAATCGGACACGACGCCGGACGCAACGCCAAGCGTAGCACCAAGCGCAACAAGTGCGTCGCTCGGTGAGCGTCAGCAATTAATTGATCTCGATGGAAATGTTGCTCAAGAGGAATTAGCGCACACGGTACCAACGACCGAACCCGAACCGGACATCGAAAACAAACCGAAAAAAAAACCGGGCATCTTCGCACGGCTCAAGGGTGCCTCGTCCAAACCGGCTATCGAACCTGTTTCGGACACCCCACCCCAATCCAATCGGGACCAAAATACACCAGAGGAATTTTCTGGTGATTTTTCTCAGGATGTCGGCGATAGGAAACCACTCGACGCGGCGGTTGAATCCGAACCTGCAACCAACGCCGAACCGGACACCAAAAAACCCAAAAAAAAGCCCGGTATGTTTGCCAGGCTCAAGGGTGCCCTGGGGCGCACCCGCACAGGCCTCGTGGGCGGGCTTTCCGATTTTCTTCGCCGTCGCAAAACCGTCGATGGCGATCTCATCGAGGAAATAGAAACCCTGCTACTGACCGCGGACGTTGGTGTCGATGCCACCGAACGCATTACTCGCGATATCGGCGCTCGCCTGAAGCGGCGCCAGTTGAACGACGCGGAGGCGGTATTTACGGCGCTGCGGGAAAATATGCTGGAAATACTGGCACCGGTGGACCGGGCGTTTGCAATCCCGGCCAATCGAGCCGAACCCTTCGTTATTCTCGTTGTGGGTGTCAATGGAACGGGAAAAACCACCACCATCGGTAAACTCGCCAAGCGTCTGCAGGCCGATGGGCTGCGTGTCATGCTCGCGGCGGGCGATACATTTCGGGCCGCGGCAGTCGAACAACTCCAGATATGGGGTGAACGTAACGGCGTGCCGGTCATTGCCCAGAAGACAGGCGCCGATTCGGCCTCGGTTGTTTACGATGCCTTGCAGTCGGCCAAGGCGCGGCAGTTCGACGTGCTCATCGCGGATACCGCAGGCCGTCTGCATACCCAGGTCAATCTGATGGAAGAGATCAAAAAGGTGCGCCGGGTTATCACAAAACTGGATGACACGGCCCCCCACGAGACCTTATTGGTATTGGATGCCGGTACCGGGCAAAATGCACTGGCTCAGGCCAGACAGTTTCACGAGGTGTTGGGGCTTACCGGGATAACGCTGACGAAACTCGATGGTACGGCCAAGGGTGGAATCATCCTTGCCCTGGCTCAGCAATTGGCGTTACCCATTCGCTTTATCGGTGTCGGTGAGGGGATAGATGATCTGAGACCATTCGATGCCAGTGAATTTGTTGATGCCCTATTCACCCAGTAAACTGTATGCAAAACGCATCTTGCGCCCCCTGGTGCCGCGTTCCATCTTATTTCAAGAGTTCAGAGCCCGAGAAACGCGCCAAGGCAAGGCACAGCCTGCAGAGCTATTTCCAAGGGCTGTAAC
>JABDQX010000460.1 GCA_013042035.1 Gammaproteobacteria bacterium | reverse complement strand
GGCGGGGATTATCCGTTCGGGCGCGATACGCCACTCCTTTAACTTACACACCACCGGTTCGGGACCCATAAAGCGGGCGTCGGGAGAGGCGACGGCGAGCTTTGGCAGGGTATGGGGATCACAGTGATCCTTATGCCCGTGGGTGATCAACACCCAATTCGCGTCATCAACCGACTCCGGCGGAAATGGAATGGGTACTTGCCGTCCCAGATCGCCAGCGTCCAGCTCCTGAACGGAATTGGACAGGTAGGGATCCAGGTAGATAGTTGCCATGGGAAAAGCAAGTCGACAACCCGACTGCCCGAGCATACGGATGGGAACACCCATGGGCGCTGTCATGTCCCAAGCCCGAACAAATGACGGTAGTCGGCCTTTTCGAAGATCGTGCAGGCGCCATCTGCGGTGGCGTCGATGATGCGCCGACCGGCCTTCTCGAATTCGGCGCGAGCGATGCGGTAGGAAACTTCCGAATTCTCAATGTCGGGGTTATCCCAGGTTTGTCCACCCCCAAAGTAGTCGGGACTGAAATGATTGGGATCGGGACCATTGAGCCGGTGAGCTTCATTGGGTTGCCCCGTATACTGGAAACGGTGATCCATGCCGATGATAACAACCTCATGGAAGCCAAGGTAATAGGCGATTTGCAGCGCTACGTAAGTGACCGTCCAGCCTTCGGACACCACCTGGGTGATATCACGGCAGAAATGGCCCCGCCGAGTATTGATGTGATAGGTCAGGGCGTCTTCGGGCACCAAAGAGGCATTGCGGGCGCTAATGAATTTAACGCAGTTCAATGCTTTTATCTGCTGCACGGATTGGGCAATAACCTTGTCGTTTACGGCAACATAGTAACGCGGGTAGAACCCGAACTGTTTGATGCCCAGATAGATCTTGTTGAGACCGAAGGTAATCTCGTGTTGGAGGAACTTCAGACTCCCCATTCGATTGAGGGAGGGACCATTGGCAACGAGGACGATACGCTCGCCGAGATGACGGTTATAAAGCCGATTTAATCTAATCATTCCTGAGATTGGAGCTTGGCAAACAGCTATTTTTGGTAACTGCCTACCATGCATTGATTTTAGTTTGGTTACCATCCATGGCCCTGGATCCCGGCTTCCATGCCGGGATGACGGGAGTGGTAAATCCGGATACTTCCGTGAAAGTTTAGCAGCCCCGTCATCCCGCCAGGGATTGGCGGGACCCAGTTGCCAGGGACGGCAGAGAAAATCAGCGCCATTATCCGGATAAGCCAACATCGGAGCCTGCATGGTAGGCAGTTACATTTATTCATGGATTAAGTGTAGTCATTTGTAGATACAAATGTAAATATATTTCCGGTAGCCGGCTGAACGTTCCTTGCCAGCCCCGCCGGCAGTTCCATGCCCGAATCGCCGCCGGACAGCATGCGCAAATCGGTGGCGATTTTGGCCAGCAAGGTGGCGGTGAATTTCAGAGTGCCTAAAATCTGTATGAACAGATCGGCATTTTGCAGGGCAACGATGAGATCGATGCTCTCCAGATGTAAGGCGAGTTGGATGCCGGTGACAATGACTCGGAGAATCGATGAGTTTCGTTTCCAGCCGTCAGACAAACGCCTACGCCTGCTTTTGGCTCATTGTGAGCGCGCAAACACCAGCCGCTCGAAGCCCACCGCCACCACGCTGAAGCTGTGCAGGCGCAGCACATCGCCGAATTTGCGGTTCAATCTCTCCCGATAGCGGGTAAGCCCCTCTTCAGCCTCGCGCTGTTTTTTTCGCACTGCCGGTAACGCTCGCAATGCCTCCGTGTCCATTTCTTTCAGCGCCTCACCGGTGAGTCCTGCTTCTTTGAGGGATACGAACTTGAACTCGATGAGGATATCGAGAATCTCATACTGACGCATATCCGGGCGCACGATCATGGTCAAATCCGTGTGAGCGCGTTGAATTTCGGCCTCGGACTCCATGATGTAGAGGGTATCGTTGAACAGCAGGGTCAGAAACGCCGTCTTGACGGTGAGTTCGTTGCCGTGGGCGTAATCCCTGTTACTGAACACCCTGAAATATTTCTGTTCGATGAAATCACACAAAGGCTCGATATCGCCGCGCTGATACAGGGACTCGGCGGCCCGCTCCGCTACATCCTCTTTTCCTTCGGGTAGCAGCATTTCCTTGATACTTTCCGCATAGAGTTTGCGAATCACCAGATTAGGGATACGCAGAATCAGCTTTCCGGCGGGCGTTACTCCACCCTGGGTCAGGATGCCGAGGTAATACAGGAGCGATGCCGCAAAACCGATGTCCTTGGGGGCGTGGAGCATGTCATCGACACCAAAGCGATCGGCCAGTCTCGGCACACTGACCGACTCGGTCTGTGTCAGGGCGTCGAAGATGACCTGACGACCCTTGGGCAGGCGGGCGATGTAACGCATCTTGCTCTGGTCCATGGCCAGATTGCCGTCGAGAATTTCGCGAGGATAATGGCAGTCGCGATGAAAGGCCTTGAGAAAATACAGGGCGAGGGTTGGGTTATAGACATGCCGGTCCGCGTCATGGCTAAAGCGGTAACCGTTATAGAACGTCCGCATGGTTTCCATGGCCTCGTCCACCTGGGACGGGGAAAGTTCGCACTCCCTGGCGATTTCGGCCATCATCAAAGCGATTTCATCTTCCCGAAAACCACACAATTCGTTGAACTGGGGCAGCAGATAGATGTTCTCGGCCACGTTATAGCCACTGGTGAGATCACTCATGACAACCGGCGAGACACCGGTAAT
>JABDQX010000453.1 GCA_013042035.1 Gammaproteobacteria bacterium | reverse complement strand
GTTACGTCAACAGTTACATAGAACGACTATGCGCCTGTTGCCGCGCCTTGAATACGAACAAAATTACCGTGCAATCCGGTATATTCTTTTCCGGCAATCGCCTAAACAAAAACGCCCCCGTCTCCGGAGGCGTTTTTACCCATCAAAAAGACGGGAGTTTTATGCAGCCGCTGGCGGCTTCTCTATTCCGGTGAATGATAGAGCCGTTGCAGTTGCAATTCCCGTTGCAGTTCCAGTTCACGAGGCACGTGATCGCCGAACCGGGTGAAGAGCTCTTCCTGGTCCACGGCTTCCTTGCGCATGGCCTCCTTGTCCATGGCCATGATGGAATCGAACTTCTCTTTCGGGAAGTCGATGCCCTCCCAGGAAATATCTTCATAGCTCGGCACCCAACCGATGGGGCTTTCGTAGCCGGCGGCCTGACCGCGGCAACGCCCGACGATCCACTTCAGAGCGCGCATGTTCTCGCCGAATCCCGGCCAGACGAACTTGCCCTTTTCATCCTTGCGGAACCAGTTGACCCGGAAGACCCGAGGGGGCGTCGGGACGGCGTTGCGGCCGATGCGCAGCCAGTGGTTCCAGTAGTCGGCCATGTTGTAGCCGCAGAACGGCAGCATGGCCATGGGATCCCGGCGCATGGCCTCCTGGCCGATGGCCGCCGCAGTTGCCTCCGAACCCATGGTCCCCGCCATGTAGACGCCGTGTTCCCAGTTGTAACCCTGGTAGACGAGCGGGAAGTTGTGGCTCACCCGGCCACCGAACACGAAGGCGCTGATGGGCACACCGGCGGGATTTTCCCAATCCGGGTCGATGGAGGGACACTGCCCGGCGGGCGCGGTGAAGCGCGCGTTGGGATGGGCGGCGGGGGTTTCGCTGTTGGGCGTCCAGTCGTTACCCTTCCAGTCGATGGCGTGGGCCGGGGCGTCACCATCCATGCCTTCCCACCAGATATCCCCATCGTCGGTCAGGGCGACATTGGTGAAGATGGAGTTCTCCGTCATGGAGAGCATGGCGTTGGGATTGGACTTGTAGTTGGTGCCAGGGGCCACGCCGAACCAGCCGTTTTCCGGATTGATGGCATGGAACATGCCGGTTTCCTTGTTGGGCTTGATCCAGGCGATGTCATCACCGATGGTGGTGACCTTCCAGCCCTTCATGGATTCGGGCGGGATCAACATGGCGAAGTTGGTCTTGCCGCAAGCACTTGGGAATGCAGCCGATACGTAGGTCTTTTCTCCATTGGGATCTTCCACACCCAGAATCAGCATGTGTTCCGCAAGCCAGCCTTCGTCACGGGCCATGACCGAAGCAATACGCAGGGCCAGACATTTCTTGCCGAGCAACGCATTGCCGCCATAACCGCTGCCGTAGGACAGAATTTCGCGGGTTTCCGGGAAATGGGCGATGTATTTTTTCTCGATGTCGGGCTCACACGGCCAAACTTCATCTTTCTGACCGGGTTTCAAGGGCGCGCCGACCGAATGCAGGCAGGGGATGAACTCATCGTTGCCCAGCACGTCGAGGACAGCCTGTCCCATGCGGGTCATGATGCGTTGATTTGTCACCACGTAGGCCGAATCCGTGATTTCGATGCCGATATGGGCGATGGGCGAACCCAATGGGCCCATGCTGAACGGGATAATATACATGGTGCGTCCCGTCATGCATCCGTCGAACTGCACGTTGAGTTCTTTCTTCGCTTGGACAGGATCCATCCAGTTGTTGGTCGGTCCGGCGTCTTCCTTTTTCTTCGAGCAGATGAAGGTGCGGTTTTCGACCCGGGCGACGTCACTCGGATGAGAGCGGGCGAGGAAGCAATTGGGCCGTTTTTCAGAATTGAGTCGAGTATATACGCCCTTTTCAACCAAGAGGTTACAAAGGGTGTCATATTCTCCCTGGGAACCGTCGCACCACTGGACGCTGTCCGGTTTGCACAGGGCCACCATCTCATCGACCCAGGCCAGGAGTTTTTTGTTTTTGGTTCGTTTATTACCGTCGTGCGTAGTAGTCATGGGTGTTAACCCTCCTTTAGTATCAGTTTATTTTTAGTGTCGATTTATTGTATCAGCGGATTTGAAATTCGATACTACCCCACGGGATATTATCACTTGGCTAGGGATTTCCCCTTGGAACCCAGATCATCGAAGGCTTCCTGGAGCCGCTCTATGATCCCTTTCTCGGCCTCGCGGATCCATTTGCGTGGATCATAGAACTTCTTGTACGGCGTACCATTTTCGGGATCGATTTGGTACTTGAAGGCCTTGGGATTCTCGTCCACGAAGTTACCCACTTTCTCGGAATAGGCGAACTGGGTATCCGTGTCGATGTTCATCTTGAACACGCCATAGCTGACCGCTTCGGATATCTGCGCTTTTTCCGATCCTGAACCACCATGGAACACCAGATTCAGTGGATTGTTTCCGCCGCTGGTCTTGCTCACGAGGGCTTGGGAGTTTTTGAGGATTTCCGGTCGAAGTTTAACGTTTCCTGGCTTGTATACGCCGTGTACGTTACCGAAGGATGCGGCGACCGAGAAATGGCCAATGGAGGCGAGCTTATTGTAGGCTTCCAGCACGTCCTCGGGCTGGGTATAGAGATGGGAATTGTCAGCGGTATCGTCGAATTCACCGCCAATACCGTCTTCCTCGCCGCCGGTGACCCCGAGTTCGATCTCCAGGCTCATGCCCATCTTGCTCATTCTTTTCAGCATACGAGCGGACTCGCTCATATTGAACTCCATCGGATCTTCCGACAGATCCAGCATGTGCGAGCTGAAGAGGGGTTTGCCCAGCCGTTTGAAACGTTTCTCGCTCCAGTCCAGCAGCGCATCGATCCAGGGAATTAGCTTCTTGTTGGCGTGGTCGGTATGGACGACGACACAGATGCCGTATTGTTCCGCCACCAGATGGATATGTCTGGCGCACGAGACCGCGCCGAGTATCTTTGCCTGGTCTCCATCGGCCATCCCTTGTCCGGCGTAGAATTGGGCGCCGCCATTGGATAGCTGGAGGATAACATCCGATCCCGCCTTGGCGGCGGCTTCCATAACCGCATTGGCCGTGCTCGATGATGTCACGTTGACAGCCGGTAACGCATAACCGCCATTTTTGCAGGCGGTTACCAGGGTTTCATAGTCTTTCCCGGTGACGACGCCGGGTTTCAGTGTGGTTTGAGTCATATGATGAGGATCCTCTTTCCTAAAGATTTGCCGTTAACTCTCTGCGCTCGGGTGCACCCGAGCGCATACGTATTATTCTACTGCGATCAGAACAATTTTGCTTCGCGAAATTACATGAATTATTCGCTTCCCTAGAAACGGGCACTATGGCCGTTATGGGAAAAAACATCAATGTGGGAAGTCAAGTTATGTGCTGTAAAACACTTGTGCTCAGTGTCCAATAAGGTAACTGCAAAACTCGGATTGTGCTTCATAATGGGGCGAGAATGGAGAAAAAGGCGGAGCTTACACGGAGTAACCAGGTATTTTGATGACATTCTCCGGGAACCGGCGATTACCGCGCGGTGCCCGGTTGAGCAGCTTGTTGGGTGATTTTGATTTGACGGTTCGATTCCATTCTGGTTTTTTGCTTTTCCTTGTAGTGCTCGATAAGGCGTTTAGGGCTATGGCCAAATCTTGCGGAGATTTCTTTTCTTGTTGCTCTTATCTCATTGATGGTCTCATTGTCGAGCATAGGTTAGTCCTCCAA
>JABDQX010000450.1 GCA_013042035.1 Gammaproteobacteria bacterium | reverse complement strand
GGACAGATACCCTCCTGAACGGATGGG
Source organism: Gammaproteobacteria bacterium (assembly GCA_013042035.1). Taxonomy (GTDB): domain Bacteria; phylum Pseudomonadota; class Gammaproteobacteria; order HK1; family HK1; genus JABDQX01. Next base: position 2,872 of record JABDQX010000450.1, on the reverse strand, counting down.
ACCGATGTCCGGGTCGAGGTCCTCCGGGTGGCGTGACAAATGGTAAGGGTCGATGCCCTGGTAGATATATTGCTGCTCCACCCAGCGCTTGTGCAGATCGCCCGCGCCGATGGGCCCTACTGTGAGGAAATAAAATCCTTTGCCAAAATAGGCAAATGCCAATACCAGTAGCAATGGGGTCAGCCAGGTCAATCGGTGACGGTTACTGACGATGGATTCAGGGGGAAGACGGAAATGTCGGAACCGGTGGACAGAGTACTTCACAATGCGTCAGTGCTCGAAATGACAACCCTTAAAACAAGCTGGAATGTGGTAGTCGGTAGAATATATCCATTCATTTATCATGGCGCCCGCCGCCCGCGCCCTGGAGTCTACCATAACCGGAAATGACGCGTCGGATACTGAATACACAGGTAAAGCGGGTGTGAGGCCGGGAAATTACCTACAAGCCAATACGTGGTACACTTGGCATCTTGGAAAGAAGCTTTGCCCCATGAAACGGGGCCATATGGTAATTTTGCCAAGCGAAATTATCCTTAACTCCTTGCTCCAGGTCCGAACGCGCGGCGTTCGGATGGGGCTTAGAGGCCATCCTTAGCGCTAAACCATAAGGAGTCTTACCAGATGAGACACTATGAAATCGTATTTTTGGTCCACCCGGACCAAAGTGACCAGGTCCCAGCCATGATCGAGCGATACCAGTCGATGATTACCACGGCCAGTGGCATCGTTCACCGCCTGGAGGATTGGGGACGCAGACAACTGACCTATCCCATCAATAAGGTGCATAAAGCACATTACGTGCTGATGAACATCGAGTGTTCCACCGAAATCCTGAACGAACTGACAAACTCATTCCGCTTTAACGATGCGGTACTTCGTAATCTCGTTATTTCGCGCAAAAAGGCCATGACAGAGCCTTCTCCCATGGCGAAATCGAGAGAAGAACGCGAAGCGGCGGAAGAGCGATCCGCGGATCAGCAGACCCAACCTGCAAAGCAGGATAACGAAAAACCGGAATCGTCCACGGACGGGGCCAATACCTTACCCGAAAACGAATCCGTGGTTGATAACGAGCCCCTTCCCGCCGAAGCCGATGCACAAGCACCCGCCGAGGCCGATGCACAAGCAAGTGAGGAAGAAGCGTAAAAACCTCAATGGTTTTTTACGACGAAAATCATGCACTCCTGCTTCGTCGAGTAAGGCACTTCGGGAATCAACCTCCCCCTGTATGCAATATTTTCCCTTTCGGAATTTTTGTTTTTCCGTATAGAAACGCTGAAATATAAGAGGATCGAAAAACATGTCACGTTATTTTCGCCGCCGCCGCTATTGCCGATTCACGGTTGAAAAAGTCGAAGAGATTGACTATAAGGATATCAACACGTTGAGAGGTTATGTCACGGAAACCGGCAAAATCGTTCCAAGTCGAATTACCGGAACCAAGGCAAAGTATCAACGGCAATTATCCCGCGCCATCAAGCGTGCCCGATATCTGGCCTTGCTGCCTTATAGTGATGCCCATTAACGGACAGTCCATGTCCATGGGGTTTGTCGGACTTGGGGGATTCGTAGCGAGAGAAAGCGGAATCGAGCTGATATTTTCGAGACAGGCTTGTTAAGCCAGGCTTATCAAGAATGGGGAACCGCATAGTGAAAGGACTTGAAAATATGAGCCGATATCCGCTTTTTCGCAGTAGAATCACCCTAGGAGTCTGTCCGGCTTATGGGGGTCGTAGCGAGAAAGAGAAAAATTATGGTCATTTTCCCGCCAAATTCGAGGACAATAGTGAACTATTCGACGAGAATTTGCGGGAAACAGGGGCCAATTTACCGCTTTCGCAGCCGATTCATCCTAAGTCGGACAGACTCCTAGGCCCGACAGGCGTCTAGGACACGTTCCCACGAAATAGTTACACGAGACAACAACGCGAGAGAACTACCCGTGCATGCGTTTTTATCTCGTATCATGCGAGCACGTTCCAACGCCATTATCGCGGCTACCCTGTCTCTGCTGTTCCCCCCATTCGGTTTTGTCTGCGGCGGGATCATCGGTCTTGCCACCCTCAAACACGGACTTACCGAGGGGATCCTGATTACAGCTCCGGCCATGGCGCTGGCGGGTATCATCGTCTGGTTCACCTTGGACACAACCGCGCCTGTTATGGCATTCGCGATCATGACGGGGTTGCCGGTCCTGGTGCTTGCCGCCACGCTGAGATCCACCCGATCGCTTGCCACGACAATAACCGTGGCAGGTCTTCTGGGGGTTATTGCGATCATTGGCCTGCACATGGTAGTCGATGACCCATTGGCCTGGTGGCGTAATCGGCTCTATGAGATCCTTGTCGAGCAGCCCCTGAACCAAACATCCGCCATCGGCGCGGAGATCACCGACAACATGGAAGCACTGCTCGATACCTTGGCGCCCATGATGAGCGTACTACCCGCAGGCGTAGTATTCGGATCGGTCCTTACCCTGCTCCTTGCGCGTTGGTGGCACGCCGTATTGGATAATCCGGGTGGCGTTGGTAGGGAGTTTCGCAGCTTACGGTTCGATCGACGGCTGGCCATCGCGGCTGCCGTAATCGCAGGTACAGTGATATTCGCAGGTCAAACGATCGGCATTAGCAACGAATTTTTGCAAATTTTCATTGTCCTGTACTTGTTCCAGGGATTGGCCGTTATCCACGGAATGGTGATCGCGCGGGAAGCATCGACAGGCTGGCTTGTTTCTTTATATGTTTTATTGTTACTGGTCCCCGCGATCGTAACGAATCTGCTGGTTATTACTGGTTTTGTGGACACGTGGTTCGACTTTCGGGAGCGCGCCGCGAATAGGCAGCGTCCGCGTAACCTCTAAGAGCGTGTC
>JABDQX010000446.1 GCA_013042035.1 Gammaproteobacteria bacterium | reverse complement strand
GACTGGTCCGATGGCGTCCTGCAGAGCGAACTGGATCTGGCGGCCGGTCAGCTCCATCGCATTACCGAAACCCAGCGCCAGCTTTCCAGTTGCCCGGTATTGTTCGCCTGGGATGGAGAGAAATACGCCTTCATCACGGATTTTCTCGGTGTCGGTGGGATGGGTTACGCCATCGGTCCCGGCGAATATAGTGTGCCCAGACCCTGGGAAAATCTTCTGCTGCCGCCGAGTGTGCAACCGCGGCAAAACCATTATTCCATCAAGCTGACCGAACCCATGGAAGAGGCGGCCTATATGGATGCCGTGAGGCTGGTCGCCTATGACCTCCCACCCGGTTGGCGGATGGTGCTCGATGAGCGAATGGGCATCGGGGAACCGGAACCGACCGGTGCGGCGATCTTTTACCGCGACGAGATCCTACCGGAAAAGGCGGTCAATGATCGGGCACAGACGGTGACTTCGTCCGTGATCCTGGCCGATGGCCGGGCGGCGCCGGTGGGGGCGCTGGATCGGCGTTTTATCGGCAGGCTCGCCGGAGAGCATATTCTTACCCTGACGTTCCCCCATGATCTTACATCGAAAGGAACGGTGGCGACCGATTCCGGTAGCAAGAAAAGCAAATATAAACTGACGCACGGTAAGCCAGCCGAGGTGGCCGAGGTTGAACAAAGCGATCCCCCGGCGCCTTCACGGCAACCGGTTTTAATCATTGATGGCTGGGTCGAGTACCCCTACTCTCAGACCATGTTCGCCGCCTGGCAAGCCAATGCCGCCTGGGAAGCGCCCACCGTGGAGGCGCTGGGCAGTGACGGCAAATGGCATACGGTACTCACCCGGTTCGGCTATCCGGCGGGTATGGTGCGGCGGATGTCCGTACCGTTACCGAATCTACCGGCCGGGACCTCCCGGTTACGAATTCGCACCAACCAGGAGATCTACTGGGATCGCATTGCTGTTGCCTTCCCGGCACCGTTGCCCGAACTGCGTAAACACACCCTTCCCCTGGAAAATGCCCGTCTCGCCGTGGTCGGTTTCCCGAAACGCACCGACGGCCCGCAACGCCGCCCCCAGTACGACTATGGCCATCGCCGCCCCTTCGCGGACATGCGCGCCATGACGGGTTTTTACACCGAATCGGGTCCCGTCCATGAATTGCTTGCCGACGCCGACGATGCACTCGCGATCTTCGGGGCCGGTGAGGAGATCCATGTGGATTTCCTCGCGCCCGAGGCGCCCCTGCCCACGGACTCGCGGCGATATCTTGTCCTGGAAACCCATGGCTGGACCAAGGATCGGGATCTGTATACCAAGGATGGGGAGACCGTGGGACCGCTTCCGGGGCGTGGAAAGGCAGGCAAGCGGCGGGAAGAGTTGCACGCTAAATATAATACCCGTCTCATTTTTCGCTAAATTGAACCGGAACCAAAATGATCCAATCCTTCGAACCGCCGCCAACAAGATTCATCGCCTTCCTTGGTATTGCCCCCAACTCCACAAGCCATAAAGAAAGATTCCTCTGCGCACTCGGGGGATTTTTGAGCATATTCGCCGTTATCTGGATCACCCGCTACTTCGTTCCCGAAGGGGGCGTGGCGTTGGTGGTGGCCTCCATGGGGGCATCCGCTGTCCTACTGTTTGTGGTCCCCGCAAGTCCATTTTCCCAACCCTGGCCGCTGTTAGCGGGACACCTGATCCCAGGGGCCATCGGCGTTACCTGCGCGATGCTGATCCCGGACTTGGTGTTTGCCGCCGCAATCACGGTATCGCTCACGATACTTGCCATGCATTATCTCCGGTGCACCCATCCGCCGGGGGGCGCCACGGCCCTCACCGCCGTGATCGGCGGGCCGGACATTCATGCATTGGGTTATCAGTTTCTGCTTACGCCCGTGGCCATCAACGTGGTGATCATTCTGGTCATAGCGATATTGATAAATTATTGGTTTCCGTGGAGACGGTATCCGGCAAGTCTGAAATCAGGATCGTAACTCTGGAGTGGACATATTCAAAATGAAGCTGAACAAATTCTTTTGCGCGCTTATTTCGCTAGTATGGCTAGCGATGTCCTTCCATGTTGCTGTCGCGGCAGAGATTAAGATTGCCACAGGCTCGAAAAGCGGTGTCTATTACCCGGTAGGAGCGGCGGTTTCGCAGTTGTTGAAAGCCAAGGGCATTAACATCTCGGCAATTCCTACCGCCGGCTCAGAGCAAAACGTGGGCATGCTGCTTCAAGGAAAGGCTGATTTCGCTATTGTTCAGAGCGATGTCCTCTACATGATGAGCCAAGCTGAACCCGATGAGCCGTATTTCAAATATAAAGAGTCCGTTGAGACGCTTCGGGGACTTGCCGCTTTATTTCCAGAGCATACCCAGATTCTGGTAAGGGCCGATTCCGATATCACAGGGATCCTGCAATTAGTGGACAAACAACTTTATGTCGGGAAAATTGGCAGCGGTACACACAAAAATGCCACGGATATCCTTTCGTCATTCGGTATTGATAAGAATGATTATATACCTTACTCACACGATATATCCGCAAAAAAAGCAGTCGAATTTCTACTGGAGAGAAAACTGGATGCGATTTTTGATACCAGCGGTGAATTGA